>JAPLGH010000147.1 GCA_026390285.1 Caldisericota bacterium | reverse complement strand
TCTCCTCGCCGGGCGCAGAAGCGGGTAGTCCATACATAAGGTCCAGAGACAGGTTGCGGATTCCCGCCTCCCGCGCCTGCCAAAGAGCGCGCTCGGCCCCGGCCGTATCGTGCAGGCGTCCCAGTTTCCTCAGCGAGTCTTCGCTGAAGCTCTGGACTCCAACACTCAATCGGTTGATACCTGCATTCACATACTCCCGGATTCGACCAACATCGAGGCTGTCGGGATTGCTTTCCATGGTGATCTCGCAATCCGGCAATGCAGGCACTGCAGACCTCACCCCGTCGATGAGCCGTCGAAGTTGAACCGGCTCCAGCAGAGAGGGTGTGCCGCCGCCAACGTAGATGGACTGTACGTTGAAGCCCCGCTGGCACGATTCATCAATCCACATTCCCCATTCTGCAAGTACGGCGTCCACGTACCTTTCGGGGACGCCGGCTGCTCCTCCAGTCGACAGGAAGTCGCAGTAACTGCACCTGCGACGGCAGAAGGGAATATGGACATAGACACCAAGCGGTCTATTCGTCCGACTCACGTTTGAGGATAGAGAGAAACGCCTCCTGGGGGATGCTCACCTTGCCGATCTGCTTCATCTTCTTCTTTCCCTCTTTCTGTTTCTCCAGGAGCTTCCGTTTTCGCGTGACGTCTCCACCGTAGCACTTGGCCAGGACGTCCTTGCGCAACTGGACAATGTTCTCCCGCGCTACGATTTTTCCGCCGATTGCGGCTTGCAGTGCGACTTCATACATCTGCCGTGGAACATACTTGCGTAGCCGCTGCAACATTGACCTGGCGATGTGCTGGACTTCATCTTCGTGGGCAATAAACGACAATGCATCGACAGGTGTTCCGCTGACCAGAACATCGACCTTGGCGAGCCGTTCCTTGCGATACCCTGCCAGCTCGTAGTCAAGCGTTCCGTATCCCTTGGTGATCGACTTGAGCCGATCGAAGAAATCCGTGATAATCTCCGACAAAGGGAGTTCATATTCCAGGATCGCGCGTCGGCTCTCAGGGTAGGACATGTTGATGTAGATTCCCCTGCGCTTGTTAACAAGTTCCATGACATCTCCGATAGCTTCATGAGGCACGACGATTTCAGCTTTGACAAAGGGTTCCTCGATGCGTTCGATCTCTCCCAATGGGGGAAACTTTGAAGGACTGTCGGCAAGAACTTCCTCTCCAGTATTGCGCTTAATGACACGATACCGCACATTTGGAACGGTGACGACAATGTCCTGGTTATACTCGCGCCGAAGGCGCTCCGCGATAACCTCCAGGTGCAGGAGACCGGAAAATCCACAGCGAAACCCAAAACCCAGCGCTCCGGACGACTCGGGCTCAAACGTGAGAGAAGCATCATTCAACTGCAGCCGCTGCAATGATGACTTGAGCCCTTCATAGTCATTGGCATCAATAGGGTAGAGCCCTGCAAAAACCATTGGAAGCACCGGCCTGTATCCCGGTATGGCCTCTGCCGTCGGCCGGACTGCGCTCGTCACAGTGTCCCCGATATGGACCTCGGCAGGAACCCGGATCACCGCGGCGAAGTAGCCGACCTCCCCGGCTGTCAGGACTTCGGCTACAACAGGAGCCAGTTCGAAATACCCCACTTCGACGACGTCGAACTCACTGCCGGTAGCCATGAATCGGACACGGTCTCCCTTCTGAATTGTCCCCTCGAAAACCCTGATGTGAACAACCACGCCCTTGTACGTATCGAAGTGCGAGTCAAACACGAGGCACTTGAGAGGGCCACCTGCGTCACCAGAAGGGCTGGGAATCTTGTCCTCGATGACGCGAAGCAGCTCATCCACGCCGAGCCCTGTCTTTGCGCTGACAAGGGACGCATCCGACGCATCGAGTCCGATAATCTCCTCAATCTCCCGCTTGGTCTCGTCCACGTCAGCATTTGGCAAATCAATCTTATTGACAGCAACGACAATGGTGAGGTTGTGATTCAGGGCAAGGTAGGTATTCGCTACAGTCTGCGCCTCGACGCCCTGCGTCGCGTCTACAACAAGCACGGCTCCTTCGCAGGCAGCTATGCTGCGCGAGACTTCGTAGTTGAAGTCGACGTGGCCGGGCGTATCAATCAAGTTGAACACCACTGGTGAGCCGTCTCGGGCCGTGTAGGTCAGACGGATGGGATGCGCCTTGATTGTAATGCCGCGTTCCTTTTCGAGGTCCATCTGGTCCAGGACCTGGTCGCCCTTGTTTTTGAGGATGAAGCCGGCTCGCTCAAGGAAACGGTCGGCCAGTGTAGACTTGCCGTGATCGATATGTGCAATGATACAGAAGTTCCGTATGCTTTTCGGGTTCATGACTCCAGCCTATTCTGCTGGCGCAAGCTCTTTCTGAGATGACTCGAAGACCACCTTCTGGCCATCGCTCGTCACGACAATTGTATCGCCGTGCTTGAACTCACCCTCCAGGATCCGATATGAGAGTTCGTTTTCCACTTCGTGCTGGATCAGTCTCAGCAGCGGCCGGGCGCCATACTCGGGGTTGAACCCCTTGCGTGCGAGATACGACACGAGGTCGGGACCGAACTGGAGATGCATATCTTCTTCCTCAATCTCCGCGGTTACCCTCTTGAGCAGGATCGCCACGATCTTCTCGATATCCTCGACCGACAACTCGTTGAACACGACGATCTCATCAACCCGGTTCAGAAATTCCGGCTTGAAGCTATGCTTGAGCTCATCGATCATGGATGCGGTATGGACTTCCGCTTCGCCAGCCTCGCCAGGGAGTCTGAACCCGAGCCCACCCATTCGATTGAACCCGCCTCCGATGTTGCTCGTCATGATGATAACGGCGTTCCGGAAATCAACCGTCCTCCCGCTCGAATCCGTCAGACGTCCATCATCCATGATCTGCAGCAGAATGTCGAAGACGTCCGGGTGGGCTTTCTCGATCTCGTCGAACAGAACGATACTGAATGGGCGACGCCTTACGGCCTCGGTCAGCTGTCCACCCTCTTCGTACCCTACGTAGCCAGGTGGGGCTCCAACCAGGCGGGATACGGCGAACTTCTCCATGTACTCGCTCATGTCAAGGCGGATGAGGGACGACTCACTGCCAAAAAGCTCTTCGGCCAGGACGCGCGCCAGCTCGGTTTTCCCAACCCCTGTCGGGCCCAGGAACAGAAACGACCCGATCGGCTTTGTGGGATGCTTAAGCCCTGCACGAGAACGCCTCAGTGCCTCTGCCATGAGCGCGACAGCCTGATCCTGCCCAACAACTCTGGTTCGGAGAGCGTCCTCGAGGTGCAGGAGTTTCGCTCGTTCATCCTCGGCAAGGCGCTCGGCTGGAATGTTGGTCCACAGGGCCACGACGGCGCGAATGTCGTCCGGGCTCACGACGGCTTCCCGTGCAGCTGATGCCACAAGTGAGCTGCCTTTCATTGTCTCAATCCTGTCGTGAACGTCCCTCTCCTGGTCTCGCAGACCTGCCGCCTTCTCGAACTCCTGGTTGCGAATGGCGTCATCCTTCTCTCGCTCGATCTTGTCCAACTCGTCCTGCAGTTGACGATATTCGTCGCTCGGAACAGTAGAAGCAAGCCTTACCTTGGCGCTGGCTTCATCCATGAGGTCGACTGCCTTGTCCGGCAGGAACCGGCTCGTGATGTACTTCACAGAGAGCTTGACGGCAGCCTCAATGGCCGCGTCCGTAATGGTAACCTGGTGGTGAGCCTCATATCTGTCACGCAGACCCTTCAGGATTTCGATCGACTCGGGCACAGTGGATTCGCTGACGACAATTGGCTGGAACCTCCGCTCGAGCGCCGGGTCCTTCTCGATGTATTTGTGGTACTCTCCAAGCGTGGTGGCTCCAATCGTCTGAAGCTCGCCTCTGGACAACGCTGGTTTGAGAATATTAGCCGCGTCGATAGAACTCCCTTCTGCGGACCCTGCCCCCACAACGTTGTGCAGCTCATCGATAAACAGAATGACCGTGTTGCCCGCCGTCTTCATCTCGGCCAGAAACTTCTTCATCCGGTCCTCGAATTCGCCACGATACTTGGTGCCGGCCACAAGGCTTGGGATATCAAGCGAAATCACTCGCTTGTTCTTGAGAAGTTCAGGCACGTCGCCCACAGCGATTTTTCGCGCCAGTCCCTCCACGATGGCTGTCTTGCCTACACCTGGATCCCCGATGAGTACGGGGTTGTTCTTGGTTCTTCGCAACAGTATCTGAAGAAGCCTCTCCGTCTCCTTGTCACGCCCGATGACGGGGTCGAGCTTGCCCTGCCGCGCCATCTCCGTCAGATCGCGACTGTACTGGTCAAGCGTCGGCGTCTTGGTACGCTGCCGTGGCTGGTGACCTGGGCGCTGGGACTCCGTGGTGTGCTCGGTCCCACGCAACGAGAGAACTGTATTCACGAGCTTCGATACATCGATGCCCTCATCCTCCAGGCTGCGAACACCCACACCGCCTCCCTCGTGAACGATCGCCAGCAAGATGTGTTCCGTGGAGATATATCCATCCCCGAGATTGATAGCCTCGCGCTCAGCCAGATCGAGGACCTTCTTGGCCCTCGGGGTGAGGATAATCTCATCATTCCTGCCCAGAAAGTTGTTGTGCTTGACCCCTCGCACCTGATCGGAAACATACTCGACCAGTTTGTGAAGATCGATGCCGCTGGCGACCATCGCCTCGTACGCTATACCTTCTTCCAGCTTGGCGAGACCAATCAGGAGATGGTCGGTGTCGAGGAAGTCGTTACCCAGCGAGCTAGCCGACTCCTGTGCCATCCATACGGCCTTTTGAGCACGTTCTGTCAAGTTTGCCCAGTTCATGGAATACTGCCTCCGTTGCCGGCGATGTATATGACACCCATAGGGCCGGACCCCTGCATATCTGCTTCTATGATAGTTTACCGCGCCCATAGCTTTCGTCAAACAGCCGACTATGGCGAGACCAGTCCATCCTCATGGTTTGACTTGTTCCACCACCACATGTAGAATCCATGTGGTAGACTCTTGGAGGCAAAGGGGGATGCTATGGATGATATGACCGATGCAGAAAGCATGCCGCGCGACTGGTTTGCAGAACTGACAGCTCGCATCCCGAGTTTCGTCGGCTATCAGGCCAACCTGCGGGAGATCCTTTCCGACGTCATCGAGAAGGCAAACGACGCAGAAACGTCAGTCGTTGATGACCTCTCCAAGATCATTCGAACAATGAACGAACTCCGTGACAAAGTGGAATTCCTCGGCTATGGCGATACGACCTTCTTCACCGATGAACAGCTCGACCCCGACATCTTGTCCAAGGTCTATCAGCTGGAAACACAGATATACGACAGTCTCGATGGACTCGAAACTGCATTCGAGTCGCCCAAAGACCTTGGTCGGCGAGATACATTGAGGGACATACGCAAGCGCCTCGAGACCATTTTGCAGGACTTTGCCGCGCGCAAGGAGACGATGAAGTCACTACGGTAGTGCCGTATTCGTTCCGAATCGTACGGCAAGCGTTCATGTCCGCCCTTCACGGAACCCAGCATACCGTGACTCCGTGACGACCACCAGGAGGAACCACTTGACCATGGAAAACGCCAACTCACCCAAACATCGGGGCCGACCTCGGCTCAAGGCTGTCCTGGGATGGCTTCTTATCACGGTACTGGCAGTCGGGATCGCAGGGAGTGCATGTATTGCTCTCCTGTTTGCACACTACTCCACGCAGGTACCTCCCGTCGGGGCGCTGTTCATCCAGACGCCCAAGGCCTCGCAGGTGTTCGACCTCAACGACAACCTTCTCTCGTCCGTGTACTTTGCTGAGAACCGCCTGCCCAAACAGCTGACCGAGATTTCTGAGAAGGCCATCAAGGCTTTGATCGCGTCTGAGGACGAGCGCTTCTTCAGCCATGGCGCTATTGACCTCCGGGGTCTTGTCGCTGGGCTCATCGTCGACCCACTCCTCGGCCGCGGCATTCGCGGAGCGAGCACACTCACCCAGCAGCTGGCGCGCCAGGCTATCCTCCACGACACCGACGTCACGATCGCACGCAAGTTCAAGGAGATCATCGTCGCATTCCGCCTGGAAAAGCAGTACACGAAGGAAGAGATTCTCAACATGTACCTCAACTACGTGTACTTCGGCAACGGTCTGTATGGCATAGAAGCGGCTGCACTGGGGTATTTTGGCATTCCGGCAGCTGATCTGGACGTCGCGCAGTCAGCCATGATCGTCGGCGTGCTGCCCGCACCATCCGCCTTCAACCCCTACGTGGACCTGGAAAAGGCAAGACAGCAACAGGAACTAGTCCTCCACAAGATGGTTCGAAACCAGTATATCTCCCAGGAAGAAGCCGATGCCGCCTTCGCTGAGAAGCTTACGCTCAAGAACGGCATGCGGTCGCCCTATGGAAGCATTGGGTGGTTCGTCGACTACGTCAAGTCCATCGTCCAGGAGCAGTACGGTCAGGAGATGCTCTATCAGGGCGGCCTGCGCATCTACACGACCATCGACCCCAAGCTCCAGGAAGCAGCGCTGGCGGCCGTCCAGAAGGTCTGGGACCAGGCCAAGAAGGACAAGGTCTTTGTCGAGAGCGACCGCGACTCCCTTGGCGTCTTCCAGCCCCAGGTGGGCCTAGTGAGTGTTGACCCCAGAACGGGCTACATTCTGGCCATGGTAGGTGGAACCAACTACGACGAGACGAACTTCAACCGCGTGCTGGCGCCCAGGCAGCCAGGTTCGACCTTCAAGCTCTTCGACTATACCGCAGCATTCGACAATGGCGTAACCTTCCCGTCCGAGATTGTCGCTTCGCAACCCACCGACTTCGGCGGGTGGAATCCTCCGGAGTGGCTGGGCACCAACCAATGGTTTGGCCGGATCTCCGTGGCCAATGCCATCAAGGAATCGTCCAATATCATCGCTGCCAAGACAACACTCAGGACAGGGCTCGACAGGATCATCTACTATGCTCGCAAGATGGGCGTCACGTCCCCTCTGAAACCATATGTGTCTCTCGCCATCGGCAGCTTCGAGATCTCGCCCCTGGAAATGGTCGAGGCATACTCGACGATCGCCAATGGAGGAGTCCGCATCACGCCCTATCCAGTCCGGCGCATCGAAACAGAGGACGGCACGACGATCGAGGAGCACAACTTCGCCGCGACCCGGGTCGTACCAGCTTCCACTGCCTGGCTCGTGCAGACAATGTTGAGGGGCGTGTACGAGAACACTTCGAACGCGCGTATCAGCGGGTTGCAGGCCGCCGGCAAGACGGGCAGCACCAACGACTGGCGGGACGCCTGGTACGACGGCTTCACGCCGGAGCTCTGCACAGTCATCCATGTGGGGGCCGACGCCGCCCGCGCTCAGATGTCTGCCATCCGGAACGCAGGTTCGCGGTTCCCGGCAATGACATGGAAAGCGTACATGCAGCAGGCTATCAAGCTTCAGAAACAGACGAATTTCGGCCCCAAGCCTGACGGAATATCGGTGCGCACAGTCTGTGACGCCTCAGGATTGCTCGCTACCGATGCCTGTCCTGCATCCTCGACTCACTCCTCGTACTTCCTGTCGAGCCACGTACCCACGCAGATATGCACGGTTCACCCGCCAATTCTTCAGACCGTGCGACTCGCGGTCGAGGATCCGACCAAACTGGCTCCGGCCGACTGGCCCGACAGCAGAGTTCTCGTCAGGACCATGCTCCGCGACCAGGTCCCTACGGAAGTCTATGCACAGCAGACGACATCCGACGGTGAACTCAGCGTGACCGCATTCCCGGACCAGTTCAAGGTCGGACAGCAGATGACGCTCCGTCTCGATGTGACCCAGTCGATCGGGTCAGCCGCCACATCATTCGACGTGTACATTGGAGGAACGCTCGTCACCTCGGCCTCGTCACTACCTGTGACGGTGTCCTACGCGCCAACTGCGTCAGGTCCGCTGGAGATTGCGATCGTGGGCAGAACTGCTGCGCTCGATACCGTTTTTCAGGCGACATCCACGGTTCTGGTGCAACCCTAGAGCTCAGACCTTCCCTCTCAGGTGCGGTCTCGACGCCCCGCGTCTGCAGAGGCTCCCGGTCCCAACGCGATGCGTATGTGTGGAGCTGGACATGATACCTCTTTTCCGCGAGATCCCCCTCCCCCGAGGATGTTCTTGTATCCCCCCGAGGATGTTGTCGTATCCGAGGGGTGTACTCGGAGGGGTGTATTGGCCAGGACCGACTGGATAAGATCACCAAGAGGAGACAGCCTCTGGTGATCAAGAAACGTGGCAGCGCCACCTCCGTTTCCAGTGAGTTGTCGACCTGACGGTTCACCTCCACTCCTACGAGAGTTGACATGCTCTCTGCGGGAAGCTGGACAATTCCCGGTGCACGTGAGGCTGCTGACTGAGTCGATTAGCTGTCTCTATTGACTGCGAATACTAAGAGCCTAAGATACTTAGCGCCTAAGGAGGTAAAAATGAAAACAGATTTAAGGGGTAGAGATTTCATTAGCGTACTCGACTTTGACCGAGAGGAATTGGAAACAATTCTTGATGTTGCTAAGTGGCTTAAGATGAGAAATGCCGTGGGTGAGCCACAGACAGAAATCCTCAAAGGAAAGGTTTTGGGATTGCTTTTTGCATCGCCTTCAACGAGAACTCGACTTTCTTTTCAAACAGGGATAGTTCAGCTTGGGGGGTCGGCTCAGGTCTACAGTCCTGAGGAACTGCAGCTTTCCCACAAGGAGTCATGGAAGGATACTGCCGAAATGATTTCGAGATTCCTGGACGGTTTTGCAATCCGTCTCTACAACCTCAAGGCCCAGATGGGTGCGGAAACATACGACTATGGAGATGCCAGAAAGGTCTTGAGAGGAATAGCTGAACATGCGAACATACCTGTGATCAATATGCTTGATGACAAGGAACACCCCTGTCAGATCATGGGTGATATCCTTACGATGACGGAGAAATTCGGTGGTTTGGAACATGCAAGAAACAAGAAGATTGTCATGTCCTGGGCATATGATGAGAGAGCAAAATCAGCAGGAGTGCCCCAGACAATGATCGCTGCAGGTTCCACGCTTGGACTGAATATCACTCTTGCCTATCCTGACGAGCCAGGGCTTTACGACGTTGACAGTGAATATGTTGAATTTGCGAGAAAGGCAGTGGCAGAGGGCGGCGGCTCTCTCATGATCGAGCATGACATTTGGAAAGCATCAAAAGACGCCGATGTTATCTACGCCAAGTCCTGGGCCAGGAATCCCGACAGACACGCTGAAGTGGGTAAGAAATACAAGGATGATTGGTGCATTTCGCATGAGCATTTTAAGGTCGCCAGCAAGAATGCCGTGTATATGCATTGTCTTCCTGCTCGTAGAAACTTTGAAGTTACTGATCTCCTTATTGATGACCCAAGAATCTCTATTGTTAATGATGAGGCAGAGAACAGGCTTCATGTTCAGAAAGCCATCATGTCCTTGATAATGAGATAATTCTCCAGAAGAATCAGGAAAACGGAGTTCATCATGGGAAGAAGACAGATCAGGATTTTTGCATTTGGTGGCAATGAAGTGGCGCCTGTCGGCTTGGTTGATGCAAGTGGAAAAGCAATTGTCCCTGATATTGCCATGCAATGGAGAAGGACAAAGGAAACCTGCGAGCACATAGCAAACATTGTGAGTTCCTTTCCTGAAGATGATTACATTCTTACGCACGGTAATGGTCCTCAGGTAGGCAATGTTCTTCTTCGCTCAGAGTATTCAAGGCCCATACTTCCTCCTCTTCCCCTTGATGTGTGTGGGGCAGATACTCAGGGTTCGATGGGGTATATGTTGGCACAGATTCTTGCAAACCAGCTGAAGACAAAAGGCATCAAGAAACAGGTTGTCAGCATTGTAACGCAGGTTGTCGTCGGTAAAGATGACCCTGGCTTCCAGAATCCTACAAAGTTCATTGGCCCATCTTATTCAAAAGAGGAAGCAATGGAAAGAGCCCGTACAGACGGGTGGGTCGTTAAGCTTTACAAGAAAGACGACACAGGCAACGAGATCTGGAGAAAGGTTGTCCCATCGCCTGTACCCCTTGACGTACTTGAAATTGACCTCGTTGAGGCAGCACTTGAAAAAGGAATGGTCCCGATAACGGTTGGTGGGGGTGGTATCCCTGTTGTCTTGGAAGAACCTGACGAAAATGGTGTTTGTCACAGCAACTATGGCTTCACTTTTGAAGATGGTAAAGATTCGAAGATTTACAGGGGGGTTGAAGCAGTGATAGACAAGGATCTTGCCTCCGCTTTGCTTGGTACGATGCTTCTAAAGAGAGCAAAGGAAAGGGGCGAAGATGTTGATGTCACACTGACCGTATTTACGGGAGAAGATGGAGCCAAGCTTCACTATCAGAAGCCTGATCAGGTTGATCTGAGACATTTGACCCTTGAAGAAGCAAAGAGATACTATTCTGAAGGGCATTTCCCTGCTGGCAGTATGGGGCCGAAGATTCTTGCAGCTATTAAGTTCCTTGAAGGTGGCGGCAAGAAGGCCTACATTTCCTTGACTTCGAAGTATCTTGAAACGCTCGAAGGAAAAGCCGGGACGACGATCGTTAGAGAATAGTATTGTCCGGGGAGGTGACAATGGACCTTTATGGCAAAGATCTAATTACTACGCAGGACTGGAGAAAGGAATGGCTCGATGAAGTCCTTGCCCTTGCAAAAGACATGAAAAAGCATAGGTATGAAGAGCCTTACACTGAGATCCTTAAGTACAAGACTTTCTTCATGTTCTTTTATAACCCTTCGGTGAGGACAAGGCAGTCTTTTGAAGCGGCGGCCACAGAACTTGGAGGGCATGCTCAATTTCTCGAGCCAAAAGCGATGAGATTGAAGTCAAAAGATAAAGCAGGCGAAACGATAGAGGATGCAGCAAGCATCATGTCCAGATACGGTGTTGGTCTTGGAATTAGGATTCTTGAAGATGCTGTTGAGCGGTACGGCGATGGCGAAGCATTGCTAAGAGAATATGCGAAATACGCATCCATTCCCATTGTTTCAATGGCTCATGATAAGTATCACCCCTGCCAGGGGCTTGCAGACCTTATGGGGTTGCAGGAACATATGGGAGATGTCAAGGGCAAGAAAATAGCTATGATGTGGGGGTATTCCTCAATGGTGCGTTCCTGGAGCTCCGTTCAGGAGGATATCCTCCTTCTTCCAAGATATGGAATGAACTTCACTCTGGCATATCCTGAAGGTTTCGACCTTGATCCGGGAGTTGTTGAGACAGCAAAGAAAAATGCTGAGAAAGCTGGAGCAGAGTTTGAAATAACCCAATCCGCCCTTCAATACAAGGATTGGAGGTTCACCTCAGAGCTCAACAATTTGACCAACAAGGCCTATTTTATTCACCCTATGCCGGTTGATAGAGGGAATGAAGTGGACGATGAAGTAGCAAGTGGCCCTCGTTCAATCATCTACGATATTGGAGAAAACAGGCTCCATGCCCAAAAGGCAATAATGGCCCTCACGATGGCACGCGGATGGAAGTAGTCTGTCCTGACTCCAAGATGTGTTGGGCATCATGGCATGAGCCTTTGCACCACAACTCTTTATCGGGCCGTGAAGACTGGTTTCTTACCAACCGTGCTCCGAGAAAGACTCAGGCAGCAAGGAAAACCTCGCAAAGCGGAAGGTAAAGAACGCAGAAGCACGATCGCGGATTGAATATCCATCGATGATAGGCTAGCCACAGCAGAAACCAATGATACGGGCGGGCGAGGCAGAAACCTCTCCCGCCTTTCTGTTAAGGAGGAACAATGTCTTCAGTTCTTCGGCTGAAATGCATGAAATGCGGAACCGAGTATGACCCTTCAGAGACTCGCTACGTCTGTCCCAAGTGCGGCAACGATGGGATTCTCGAGGTCCTGTACGACTACGACCGAATCCGCAAGATCTTCACCATGGAAACGCTGCAGAATGACCCCGACTATTCGATGTGGCGTTATCTTGCGCTCCTGCCGGTCGAGGGACGCCCTCCGTCGCTGACACTCCAGATCGGCTGGACGCCGCTGTATGCAAGCAAACGTGTCGGTCCCCAACTGGGGTGTGGTTCAAAGACGACGGGCGCAATCCAACGGCTTCGCTGAAAGACAGGGCTTCCGCTATCGCTATCGCCAAGGCAGCCGAACTTGGCGAGCGCGTCCTGACGGCTGCAACAACCGGCAATGCAGGTTCCAGCCTGGCAGGGCTTGCCGCGAATGCAGGAGTCGACGCATACATCTTTGCGCCTGCATCCGCGCCTGCAGGAAAGATAGCGCAGCTGCGAGTATTCGGCAGCCATCTGTTCCTTGTCGAAGGCAACTACGACCAGGCATTCGACCTCTGCATGGACGCGACAGAACGATTTGGCTGGTACAACAGAAACACAGCCTTCAACCCGTACATGGTTGAGGGCAAGAAAACCGTGGCCCTCGAGATCGCCGAGCAGCTGCGCTTCGAAGCACCAGACAAGGTTATCGTCTCGGTTGGGGATGGCTGTATCGTCTCCGGTGTCGCAAAGGGATTCCGTGACCTGCTGGCTCTCGGACTCATCGACCGTGTGCCCCAACTGATAGCAGTTCAGGCTGAAGGTTGCGCTCCGATCGCCCGCGCGGTGATCTCCGGCGAACCGGTCACCTACCTGGAGAATCCAACATCGTGCGCTGACAGCATCGTGGCCGGCATTCCGCGCAACCACCTCATGGCAGTACGAGACATCAGGTCCAGTGGCGGTCTGGCAGTCACAGTCTCAGATGACGAAATCATCGACGCCATAGGATTCCTGGGCAGAAACGAAGGTATCTTCGCTGAACCGGCCGCTGCGGCTTCCGTAGCCGCGCTGCGCAAGCTGGCCGATAGCGGTGACTTGCGTAGGGACGACCGGATTGCCGTCCTCATCACCGGGAACGGCCTGAAAGATGTGCAGAATGCCCTCAAGGTGAACGGCACCACCGTGACGATTTCACCACGTATCGATGCAGTAGAGCGGGCGATTGCAGAAGGGTTCTGATCTTCAGCGCCTTCCGTACCTCGGACACCACGGGAGCCAGCTATGAATCACACCTGCAGATCGCTGCGTTGCTTTTTGGCCGCTGAACGGTAGAATTCACCGTGGAAACTGTAGTTGTTGCAAGGAGATGCTAATGCTGAGCCTGGAACTGATTCGTCAGCACCCCGACCTCGTGAAGGCTGGGATAGCAGCAAAAAACGAAGGACCAGAGATGGTCGACGAAATCCTCGAAGTCGACCGCGAGAGACGCGACCTGCTTCAGAGGGGGGACGAATTGAAGCACCTCCGCAACGAAGCCAGTGAGAAGATCGCCACACTCAAGCGCGCCAAACTGGACGCTTCAGCGCCCATCGCCGAGATGAAAGAGGTCGGCTCCCGAATTGCAGAACTGGACGACCGAGTGAAAGTGACCGATACGAGGCTTCACACTTTGCTTCTCAACATCCCAAACCTGCCCCACGCGTCGGTCCCTGTCGGAAAAAGCGACAAAGAAAACACTGTCGTACTTACGTGGCATGACAAGCCGACCTTCACATTTGTTCCGAAGCCTCACTGGGAAATCGGAGAGTCTCTAGACATCATCGACTCTGCAGCGGGCGCCAAGATCTCGGGATCGCGCTTCTACGTTCTCAAGGGGCTGGGGGCAAAGCTCGAGAGATCACTCATTTCATGGATGATCGACGTCCACGTCCAGGAAGAAGGCTACACAGAGATCCTGCCGCCCTATCTGGTCAATCGGGAGTCCATGACGGGAACAGGACAGCTGCCAAAATTCGCAGACGACCTTTACCATACGGACACTGACGACCTGTTCCTTGACCCGACGGCCGAGGTTCCAGTGACCAACCTGCTGAGGGACGAAATCGTCCGCGAAGAAGACCTGCCCATCAAGTACGTCGCCTACACCGCTTGCTTCCGGAAGGAGGCTGGGGCGGCTGGCAAGGATACCCGAGGCATTATCCGCGTCCACCAGTTCAACAAGGTCGAGATGGTCAAGTTCGTCAAGCCTGAAGATTCGTATCATGAACTGGATATGCTCATCGAGAACGCCGAGGGCATTCTGAAGAAGCTGGACCTTCCCTATCGTCGTAGCAAGATGTGCACTGGGGACCTTGGCTTCTCCGCCGCAATGAAGTTCGATCCCGAGGTCTGGATGCCCGGCCAGGATCGATATGTCGAAATAAGCTCCTGCAGCAACTTTGAGGACTTCCAAGCGCGCAGGGCGAACATCCGCTACCGTACCAGGGATGGTAAGATCGCATTTGTCCACACCCTCAACGGCTCAGGACTCGCTGTCGGCAGGACAATGGCTGCCATTCTGGAGAACTACCAGCAGGAAAACGGCACCGTAAGAGTGCCGGATGCGCTGATTCCATACATGGGAACAGATGTCATCCACTGACGAGGATCAGGCCCGTACAAAATCCCCGGTTAACGAGGTTTCTCGCTCGTTTTGACAACCGGGGATTGTCCTGTAAACTTGTTTCAGAGTGTGGAGGGGTGGCCGAGCGGTTGATGGCACCGCACTTGAAATGCGGCAAGGTTAACGCCTTCGGAGGTTCAAACCCTCTCCCCTCCGCCATTGTCCTTGTCCAGAAGTGCCTGGTCGGGATACCGACAATACAAACGGGAGGCGCGCGTGGGAGTAGTCTCTAGCCTGGACCTTGTCATTGTGACCGGCTTGAGTGGTGCCGGCAAGACAAAGACCATGGGATACCTTGAGGACCTCGGATACTATGCCATGGACAATCTCCCAATTTCGCTCATGAGCCAGTTTCTGGACCTTGCGTCACAGACCGATGGCAGAATAAGCAAGATAGCGGTTGCCCTCGACGTGCGCAGTTCAGGGTTCAAGACCCAGTTCCATTCGATGCTCCAGCGACTCGGAGCACGCGATGTTCATCCTCGTGTTATCTTCCTGGAAGCATCATCTCGAGTCCTGGTCAACCGCTTCTCCGAGACACGCAGGCGCCATCCACTACCCGGAAGCACAGTCTCCGAGAGTATCAGGAACGAGATAGAACTGCTTGCAGAAGTGCGGGGACTGTCGACAGTCATCATCGACACCACTGACCTCTCCGTGGCTGAACTGAAGGACCGCGTTCGCGAGGCGATTCTCGGATCGCAGGAATCGCAGACTCTCACCATCAATATCGTTTCCTTTGGCTACAAGAATGGCCTGCCGATCGACCTGGACCTCCTCTTTGATGTTCGCTTCCTGCCCAATCCATACTACAACGGAGATCTCGTACATCGCACGGGCTTCGATAAGGGAGTTATTCTCTACGTTCTTCACGAACCCTACGCTCGGCAGTTTTTCACTCGCTTGGCCGACTTTGTGGATTTCTTGCTTCCACGCTATCAGGAAGAGGGGAAGAGCTACCTGACGGTCGGGATTGGATGCACGGGTGGCAGACACCGTTCCGTCGTGATCGCAAACATGCTCTACCACCACCTCAAGCCACGAGCGAAAGTGGTGCATGTGTTCCATCGGGACCTCCAGAAGTGAAGGGACACAGACAGACACTCTGGTACTGGCTCGTTCCGGGCATTCGCATCAAGAGATACGTCTTGCTGTTTGCTGCAGGGACCGTGCTTCTTGTTCTCGCCGCCCTCGGATTGCTCCAGACACCGGGAACGTCATGGCTACTGAACCTCCGACCGTCCATTCAGAGCGCTCTTCGCCATTTCCTCCCTTCCGGAGCAGCCGCGGCAGTCTTCGGGATCCTGTGCGGCATCGCCGTGATGGTCTCCGCCGGCCTCATGGTTCTGGCAGCCACCCTGCTGGCCCGTTCTGTACTGGCTGCAATCACAGGGTCCGTCCCCAGGGAGTCTGTCGCGCGGACGATCTACCGCTACCGCAAGGCCGAGTCTCTTCCCCGTATCGTCGTTGTTGGTGGGGGGACCGGCATCAAGCCGATCATCGAGTCACTCCGGGCGGAGAACGTCAAGCTCACGACGATCGTCACCATGGCAGACAGCGGAGGAAGCACTGGACGCCTGCGTGAGACCACTGGAATGCTACCTCCGGGCGATTTCCGGAACGCTCTCATCGCGACGGCAGGTGAGTCCACACGCAGTGCCCGCCTCCTCGCCTATCGTTTCCCTGAGCATCTCGAAGGAATCGGCGGCCACAACGTCGGGAATCTCATGATTGCCGCACTAAGCGACATCAAAGGAGATTTTGGTGATGCAGTACAGGAGCTGTCGGAACTCATGCAACTACCCGGCCGGGTTCTACCGATGTCTCTGGACAACATCTCGCTGCGGGCACACTTCACCGATGGTACAACGATCGATGGTGAAGACCAGGTTCCCCTCCAGGGCAAGACGATCGACACCATCGAAGTACTGCCGCCTCACGCCAAGCCCTTCGTCCCCGCACTCGAGGCACTGTCTCAGGCAGATTACATCATCATCGGCCCTGGTTCTCTCTTCACGAGCGTCATACCACCGCTGTCCATCGAGGCGACCGCTGACACGATTGCACGCTCTTCAGCCACGAAGGTGCTGGTTGTGAACGCAATGACGGAGCGAGGAGAAACGGACGGTTATACCGCGGGCATGCACCTTCACAAGGTCGAGGAGGTTCTGGGACAGTCATGTATTGACATGGTCCTGCTGAGCAACACTCCTGTCCCTGCCGAGACGCTGGAGCGGTACGCTTCTGCCGGGGTGAGTCCGGTCCGCAATGATCTCCCGAGAAGTCAGCATCCACGGATCGTTGAGGCTGACATCTGCTCAACTGCCGATGGTCTCATTCGCCATGACCCAGGCAAACTCCGAAGTGTCCTGAGATCGCTCCTCGGACTGTAGACTCGAATGGCTACGATCGATTTCCTGAAGCAGGAACTAGCTGGGCTCCCCTCGACTGATCCCCTGCTTGAACTCTCCGGAGCCCTCTACGGAGGCAGCTCTGTGGTATTGCACCATGGGGGAGCGCTGTCGATTTCCTTCACCTCAAAGAGTCCACTGATCATGCGCTACGTGCTTTCTCTGTCCTCTCACGCACTCACCAAGTGGCTATCCAGGCAGGCTCTACTTTCGAGGACCGGGCACAAGCTGAGTTTCCGGGTCGACCTTGCTCCCGTTCAGGCACTGCAACTGTTCTCGGGACTTTCTCCACTGGAGCCCACTCAGCTTGAAAGGCGTCTTCGGGGAAAACATGCAGCAGCCGCATTCACCAAGGGTTTCTTCCTTATCTCCGGGTACGCTGCCGTGCAAGGGACCCATCTTGAGTTCAGCTGCTCCCTGCCTGTCGGACGTCGCCTCGTGGAACGCTCGCTGACTTCTCTTCGAATTACGCACGGCTCTCAGATTCGCCGTTTCTCTGAAATCACCTATCTCAAATCGCGCCTGGACATCATGTCGCTCCTTGCGGCCTGGGGTGCATCGAATTCGCTTTTGTCCCTCGAAGAACTGCAGTTGGAAAAAGACATGGACAACCAGGTCAACCGGTCTGTGAACGCCGAGCTGGGCAATCTGGAGCGCGAGACGATGGCTTTCGACAAATTGCGGGCCGCTTTTGATCAGACTGACTGCACGCGCCTTTCATCTCGTACAGTCGAGGTCGTCCAGGCACGACTGAGATACCCCGACCTCCCGCTGTCCAAGCTTGTCGACAAGATACCCGGGCGTGTCTCCAAGAGCACCATTCACTACCACATCGACAAGGTTCTTCGCAATGCGCAGTAGCCAGAAACA
Organism: Caldisericota bacterium; assembly: GCA_026390285.1. Classification (GTDB taxonomy): domain Bacteria; phylum Caldisericota; class Caldisericia; order Cryosericales; family Cryosericaceae; genus Cryosericum. The sequence continues at coordinate 51 of JAPLGH010000147.1, read as the reverse complement.
GCGACAGCAACTGAGCCTTCGCCAGAAATCCTATCTGGCCACGCGTGGTCT
>JAPLGH010000037.1 GCA_026390285.1 Caldisericota bacterium | reverse complement strand
GCAACGCAGGCGACAATGCGGCATACGGACTCTCTGCCGTCAAGCCGACAAATGTCATCAGGCGGTTTTCCAGCATGGGCAGAAGAAAATCCTGCTGAACCCGGTTGAACCGGTGAACTTCGTCCACAACCAGGACGAAAGGACGCCCAACATGGCGAGCCACAATTTGACGCAACTCAGGTAAGCCCGCTGAGACGGCGGTCACGTACTCCATCTCTTCGCCCAACTGTTTGGCCACAAGTCGCGCGAACGTCGTCTTTCCACACCCCGGAGGGCCCCAGATGATCGCACTGAACGGCACGCGATCACTGACAAACTTGCGAAGCGGTGTGCCCGGCCCTGCAACGACGACCTGGCCCACAAACTCGTCCAGACTCGACGGCTCGAACCCCTGAAGTATGCGCTGCGTGTCTTCCATGAATGAGGTTATAGCACCGCAGAGCAGTCAACGCAACGCGAAGGCCCGAGTCGCGTCATGTACTCCTATAGTAGATTTTTGGATTGAGCGCGTCGACTACTCTTACGTTCCTGTATCCCTTCCTCTGCAACTCCTCAACAATCCGGTCGGAGATCTTGTCGATGAGCGACCACGCAATAGCCTTACAGAAGGAGCACACCGGAGTGCTGCTCATGAAGCTCATCCATATCTCTGTAACCAGTTCGTTGGCCGTATAACCGTAGACCATTCGTTCGGTCACTATGTCTACACTGGTTTCAGGGTCGAGTACCCGTTTCAGTGTCGCAATGACTTTGTCCGTCTCACTCATGGTGGCAACCTCCCAAATTCAAGTCCAAACTCCCAATAGCCTTGGGCAACCTGTCCTTTTCGATCGCCTGTTCCCTCATTACGCATCGAAGCGAACCAAACTGGCAACTGCGCTGTTTTGCATTATAATCCCAATGTCACAGGCTCACAAGCCAACAAAGGAGAACTGATGCACCCCATAGCTCTTGTCATTGGAAGCCTCACTATTCGCTGGTATGGTGTCATGATTGCCGTATCGATCGCCATCAGCATCACCATCGTGTACGTCGAGTCACGACGCCAAGGCATCAACACCGATGATGTGCTGGACCTGGCCATCGTTGCCGTTATCGGCGGTATTCTAGGAGCTCGCATCGGCTGGATTCTGACGTCTCCCGACGTCCTGTGGTATCTCGCTCATCCCCTCCGCATCCTTGCGATCTGGGAAGGGGGCCTCTCGTATTTTGGAGGCATCCTCGGCGGTGTCATCGCTGCCCACTTCATGGTTCGGCGTCGGCGGATGGGATTCTGGCGGATGGCCGATATCATAGCGCCTCTGCTTGCTCTCTCCTTCGGTATCGGCAAGATCGGATGCTGGCTCAACGGCTGCTGCGGTGGAACCGCTACGACATCATGGCTCGGCGTCATCTTCACCAACCCCTTGTCTGAGTGTGATCTGCTCAATCAGAAGATCTGGCCGGCTCAACTGTTCAATTCCGCTTTCGGTTTTCTCGCGTTCGCCGTTTTGTTCTGGGTCGTCCGAAAGCGCAAGCATTATGACGGCCAGGTTTTTGTCTGGTACCTGTATCTGTATGGCGCCACCAGCTTCGTCGTGGAGTTCTTCCGCTACATTCCCGTCCATGTGCTCCGCTTGACACCAAACCAATGGACGGACATCACGATCATCGCAGTGGGAATCATCGCCTCATTGATCCTCAGGCGCCGGCTTGGGGTCAGTCCCGTACCTTCTCAGCGGTCGGAAACACTCGATGAAACAGCCCCGGATACAGGAGAGTCTGACGTTTGATACCCTCTCCACAATCTATTGCTTTTCAACGCTAACAAAGTGGCTACACTATGCATATGACTAAAATACAATCGCAGCGCACTGAACGCACAACGCAACACCACGACATCATCCGCATCACTCCCCTTGGAGGTCTCGGGGAGATTGGCAAGAACATGACCGTCTATGAGGTCAATGACGACGCAGTAATTATCGATGCTGGCTTCAAGTTCCCAGAATACGATATGCAGGGCATCGACTATGTCATTCCCAACATGGATTACCTCGACCAGATCAAGGATAAGGTCCGCGGAATCCTCATCACCCATTCCCACATGGACCATATCGGAGCGCTCGGCTACACGCTGGAGCATGTCCGCGCACCGATCTATGCAAGCAAATTCGCCCTCGGCATCATCGAGGACGTTATTCCGGGCCGCATGAAGCCCTACGAAACCAGGGCGGTACAAGCAGGTGACCGCATCAAGATAGGCAAGATGGACGTCGAGTTCGTCCGCGTTACCCATTCAGTCCCTGAGAGCATGGCAATTGCCATCCGCACAAGTGAGGGGATCATCCTTCACACAGGCGATTACAAGATCGATCAGACTCCTGTCGACGACAAGCCCATCGATCTCCAGAAATTCAGCGCCCTGGGGCGTGAGGGAATACTCCTGCTCCTGTCCGATTCGACGAATGCCGAGGAATCCGGCTTCGCAGGTTCGGAACGCGATCTTCGGTCCACGTTCGACAGCATAGTACGCGAATCCAGGGGCCGCATCATCTTCAGCACGTTCTCCAGCAACATACACCGGATTCAGCAGATCATGGACGCGGTTGCTCCTCAGGGTCGCAAGATCTTTGTGGACGGCCGGAGTATCATCAGTTCCGTCAAGGTGGCGCGCAAGGTCAAGATCATGGAAATACCCGAAAACGTGTTCGTGCAGCAGGATGAGATGGGAAACGTGCCCAAAGACAAGATGCTGATCGTGACCACCGGAACGCAAGGCGAGCCCATGAGTGGCCTGTCACGTCTTGCTCGTGGTGAACACGACTTCGTGAAGATCACAAAAGGCGATACGGTCGTTTTGTCTGCAGATCCGATCCCGGGCAATGAGGAGATGGTGGCCCGCACGGTCGACAACCTCTTCCGGCGAGGCGCCAACGTTTTCTACCGCCGCGAGGATAAGGTCCACGTGTCCGGCCATGGCGCTCAGGGAGACCTCAAACTGATGCTCTCGCTGACCCGTCCCAAGTTCTTCGTGCCAATCCATGGAGAGTACCGTCATCTTCTATGGAACAAGCGTCTTGCCGAAAGTGTTGGTATTCCTGGCACACACGTCTTCATCCTGGAAAATGGCCAGTGCTTCACTGTAGACAGTGAGCACCTTACAACACTCAAGCGCATACCGGCCGAAGGACTCTTGATTGATGGCCTCGCGCTGGGTCTGCCCGACAGCCCCATCCTCACTGACCGTGCGCGCCTGGCCAAAGACGGCATCCTGGTCTCCGTTGTCAGCATCGACAGGATGACGGGGAAGATCCTTGCTGGCCCGGAAATCGTGACGAAGGGCGTTGTGACTGACGACGACGCAATCCTGACGGACCTGACCCGCGAGATGAAAGCCTACATGGTGACTCATCGCAAACAAGATGTGCGCGCGACGCCTGATTTGCAGCTTGACTTACGCAAATTCTCGGCTAAATATATATACGACAAAACGCGCCGGCGGCCTATCGTCATCCCGGTCATTCTGGAGCGCTAGTCTCAAGCCCTTCAGGCGGGGGTGGCGAAATGGCAGACGCGCTAGGTTCAGGTCCTAGTGATCGCAAGG
>JAPLGH010000035.1 GCA_026390285.1 Caldisericota bacterium | reverse complement strand
TCCACGGGAAGAACCACAGAAAAGACGCGGTCTGTCAGGGCCAGCGTCTTGACCTTCTGTTCCAGATTGTTCCTGGCCTTTTCCTCCGCACCAGAATACGTGTGCAGGAGGTACCAGTTGCGTTCAGCCATCCAGGCCTACGCGCTGATGAGCCACTTCAGGGCAGCTGCAAACAAGTAGTCCCAAGCTCCGATGTATATGGCCCAGAATGCAACAAAGGTGATGATCGTCACTCCCGACTTCATAAGTTCACGAGGCCGGGGCCACGTGACCCTGTGCCGAATCTCTGTCCACATGGAACGAATCCAGTTCTTGAAGCGTACACCTGTCGGCTTGACTGTTTTTGTATTGCTCACACGTTCCTCCTAAAAGGAAGGTGGCAGGCCCGGAGGGGCTCGAACCCCCAACACTCGGTTTTGGAGACCGATGCTCTACCAGTTGAACTACGGGCCTACCTGGGGACTTGCGGTTACTTTGTCTCCTTGTGTTCCGTATGCTTTCTGCAATGCGAACAGTACTTGTTCACATGCACTTTGTCTGGGTCATTCTTCTTGTTCTTGACGCTGGTGTAGTTGTGATTCTTGCACACGGTGCACTCGAGCGTAATGATGTCTCTCATGGCAGCTGCCTACTCCAGGATCTTGGTGACGACGCCAGCGCCGACCGTGTGACCACCCTCGCGGATGGCGAAGCGGAGGCCTTCCTCCATGGCAATGTGTGTCATGAGGGTAACGGTCATCACGACGTTGTCGCCAGGCATGGCCATTTCCTGACCCTCGGGGAGGGCGATGGAACCGGTCACGTCGGTGGTACGGAAGTAGAACTGGGGCTTGTAGCCGGGGAAGAAGGGCTTGTGACGGCCACCTTCTGCCTGGGACAGGATATAGACCTGTGCTTCGAACTTCGTGTGCGGGGTAATGGAACCGGGCTTGCAGATGACCTGCCCACGACGCACTTCGTCATGCTCGATGCCGCGGAGCAGCAGGCCGACGTTGTCGCCTGCCTCACCGTCGTCGAGCAGCTTGTGGAACATCTCGATGCCAGTGACAACCGTCTTGCGGGTCTCTTCCGAGAGGCCGACGATTTCGACGTTGTCCGCCATCTTGACGATCCCACGCTCAATACGACCGGTCGCAACCGTGCCGCGGCCGGTGATCGTGAAGACATCCTCGACGGCAAGCAGGAACGGCTTGTCGGTCGGACGGACGGGGGTCGGGATGTAGTTGTCCACAGCATCCATAAGCTCCCAGATCTTGTCGGTCCACTCGTTCTTGCCACGAGAACAATCCCCTTCGTACTCCAGTGCCTTGAGAGCGGAACCGCGGATGATGGGGGTTGCGTCACCATCGAAGTCGTTCTTCGTCAGGAGGTCACGGACTTCCATCTCGACGAGGTCGATGAGTTCGGGATCGTCCACCTGGTCTACCTTGTTGAGGAAGACGACGATCCTCGGAACGTTGACCTGGTGAGCGAGCAGGAGGTGTTCGCGAGTCTGAGGCATGGGGCCCTCGGATGCGGCGACAACGAGGATAGCACCGTCCATCTGGGCGGCACCGGTGATCATGTTCTTGATGTAATCCGCGTGGCCAGGGCAGTCGATATGCGCACGTCGTATGACCCAGGGTCGCGAGGCACTTGGTGATGGCAGCAGTCAGTGTCGTCTTGCCATGGTCAACGTGGCCGATGGTCCCGATATTGACGTGCGGCTTGTTACGCTCAAACTTCTCTTTCGCCATTTAAAACCTCCCCATCTGATTACGCCTTGCTGGACGAACCCTCAAACTTGGTGACAACTTGTTCCCTCACGTCCTCAGAAACCTTCTGATAATGCGAGAACTCCATAGAGAAAGAACCACGGCCAGCGGTCAGGGAACGCAGAACCGTCGTATATCCAAACATGGCCGCCAGGGGGGCCGATGCCTCGACCACCTGCAGGTGCCCACGATCCTGAATCTGCTGGATCGTACCTCTTCTTGCCGTCACACTGCCGATGACGTCCCCGATATTCTCCTTGGGGACGACAATCTCCAGTTTCATGATGGGTTCAAGCAGGAACGGGGACGCTTTTGTGCAACCTTCGCGCACCGCCTTGGAAGCAGCGATCTTGAACGCCATTTCCGACGAGTCAACTGGATGATATGATCCATCCGTAAGCGCGACTGTCACGTCCACAAGCGGGAATCCAAGGATTGGGCCCGATGTGACTGCTTCGCGAACGCCGGCTTCGACAGACGAGACGAACTGTTTTGGCACCGAACCACCGACAGTCTTGTTCACAAACACGATTCCCGTACCACGCTCGCCCGGAGTGATTCTCAGGACGACGTCACCATACTGGCCGTGTCCGCCCGTCTGCTTGATATACCTGCCCTGCTGAACGACTTCCCGACCGATTGCCTCGCGGTATGCAACCTGCGGTTCACCAACAGACGCGTTCACCCCGTATTCCCGCAACAGCCGATCGATAATGATCTCCAGGTGGAGCTCACCCATTCCCGAAATGATCGTCTCGGAAGTCTCTTCGTCTGTTTTGATTCGAAACGTAGGATCCTCGATCGCGAACTTAGCCAGTGACGCGGCAAGCTTCTGCTGATCAGCTTTGGTCTTTGGCTCAACGGCGACCGATACCACCGGTTCAGGGAAATGCATGGTTTCCAACTGAATGAGCTTGTCTTCTTCGCACAGTGTCGTACCGGTAATCACGTCTCTCGAACCAACGATAGCCCCAAGATCACCCGCCCCAAGCTCCTCGACATCTTCCCGCTTGTTGGCATGCATCCGAAGCAGCCTGCTGACCCGCTGCTTGTCCCCCTTGTTCGCATTCACGACGTATGAGCTGCTCCTCATGACTCCCGAGTAGATGCGTACATATGACAGAATGCCGACATAGGGATCAGACACGATCTTGAAGACCAGAGCAACCAAAGGACCGTTGACATCGCTCAGGACGTCTACCTTCTCGTCAGTTCCCGGAATCTTGCCGACAGCCGGCTTCACATCCAGAGGCGAAGGGAGATAGTCGACGATACCATCCAGCAACAGCTGGATGCCCTTGTTACGGAAGGACGACCCCACGAATACTGGAACGATGAGATTCGCAATTGTTGCACGGCGAAGAGCAGGCTTGATGTGTTTCCACTCCATCGTGCCAGTGGCGACATACTCTTCGAGAGCCTCGTCATCCACTTCGGCTACTGCCTCGACAAGGTGCTCGCGAGCTTCAGCAACCTGGGCAGATTCACGTTCGTCAAGTCCAACGGTTTCGTAGGTCTCGCCCGTCGGATCTGCAAACATGTATTTCCTGGCTTCCATAACATCGAGAATTCCTGCAAACGTGTCTTCCTTGCCGACTGGCAGCTGCACCAAGGCAGGCCGCGCTCCCAGTTTCTCGCGAATTGCCGTGACCGTCTTCCCAAAATCTGCACCGACGCGGTCGTACTTGTTGACGTAAACAATGCGCGGAACGTGGTACTTGTCGGCCTGACGCCACACGGTCTCCGATTGAGCCTGTACTCCCTCGACACTAGACAGGATAATGATCCCCCCGTCAAGCACTCTGAGAGCGCGTTCCACTTCTGCAGTGAAGTCCACGTGGCCGGGCGTATCAATGATGTTAATCTTGAAACCCTTCCAGAAAGCAGTGACAACAGCAGATTGAATCGTGATGCCACGCTCACGCTCCTGGGGAAGGAAATCAGTGGTGGTATTGCCATCATCGACGTTGCCAAGCTTGTACGTGGACCCGGTGTAATAGAGAATTCGTTCCGAGGTCGTCGTTTTGCCGGCATCGATATGAGCAATAATACCGATGTTCCGTATGTTGCTTAGATCGTTCTGATTAAGCATGCAGTGCCACTAACTCCTGACTCTACCAGCGATAATGAGAGTACGACTTGTTCGCCTCTGCCATTCGGTGGACATCTGACTTCTTCTTGAACGCCGAGCCAGTCTCAGAAACCGCGTCAATCATCTCGTACGCAATCTTTTCGATCATCGACTTGCCCGCGCGCTTCTTCGCAGCATCGACGATCCATTCCATACTCAGGTTGATCCCGCGGCGCGATTCGACCTCAATCGGCACCTGAAGTGTAGCTCCTCCGACGCGGCGAGGCTTAACCTCAACCAGCGGCCTGCATTTTTCAATGGCCTGCTGGAAGACTTCCATGCCGGGCTTCGCCCCCTTCTCATCGATGAGCTTGATGGCCCCGTACACGATACCCTGTGCCTTGACCTTCTTGCCCTTCTTGAGGATCTTGTTGATGAAGTGGTTCAACAACTCGCTGTTGTAAATAGGATCAGCCTGAGCTGGTTTGCGGAATTGCCGCTTCTTTCTGGGCATTACTTGCCACCTTTCTTTGCTGCGGCGACTTTCTTGGCTCGCTTCGCTCCGTATTTGGATCGTGCCTTCATGCGATTGGCCACGCCTGCAGTATCCAGTGTTCCACGAATGATGTGATAGCGAACGCCAGGCAAGTCCTTGACCCTGCCGCCACGAATCAGCACCATCGAGTGCTCCTGGAGGTTATGACCGACACCACCGATGTAAGCCGTGACCTCCATGCCGTTTGTCAGACGAACTCTGGCAATCTTGCGCAATGCGGAGTTGGGCTTCTTCGGCGTCGCGGTCTTGACCTGGGTGCAGACACCCCTCTTCTGTGGGCAACCCTTGAGCGCCGGAGTCTTTGTCTTGAACTTCGGCTGCACGCGGGGAGACCGCACCAGCTGGTTAAATGTCGCCATACAGTTTCCTCCTAAGGACGTAAATACACATCTCTAAATCATACGCATTAGGGGGCAAGTGTCAAGCGCTTTCCCCCTTGACAAATCACGCCCGCGCAGCCCAGACGTCGCCTGTTCGACTATCTGGCTTCGCTTGACCCCAATCTAGCTTCCACGAGCCTCCCGAACAGGTTCCTCCTGGATCTTTCGCTTCTCGAGCATGAGCTCGGGGGACGATGTGCCGGCAGGAATCGACTTGCCCACGATGACTGCCTCCTTGAGGCCGGTGAGGCGGTCGATCTTTCCCTTGATAGCCGCGTCAGCAAGTACTCTTGGCGTTTCCTGGAATGACGCAGCGGACAGGAAGCTGTCGGTTTCGAGAGAGGACTTTGTGATGCCCTGAAGCACCAGATCAAAGGAGGCAGGTTTTCCCCCTTGCGCCCGCACCTTGCGGTTCTGCAGCAGGAGTTCATGCTTGCTCACAATCTGGTCGGTGAAGAATGCAGTATCTCCTGGGTCGACGACCTTCACTTTCTTCAGCATCTGGCGAATGATCATCTCGACGTGCTTGACGTTGATGTCGACGCCCTGAGAGCGATAGACCTTCTGAACTTCCTGAACCAGATAGCGCGCCGTCTCTTCGACGCCCACCAGGTCAAGGAGGCCTTTGGGGTCGATGGAACCCTCGGTAAGCTGGTCTCCCACGCACACGTGCTCTCCTTCCTTGACACGGAACCTGGTCGTTGGCGAGACTTTGAACTTGGCTTCGACGCCCGCCTTGGTCGTCACGACAATCTGCTTCTTCTCCTCGAAGTTCTTCTCTTTCACATCGACCATGTGGAAGACGCCATCCACCGTCGAGACGATGGCCTGTCCCTTTGGTGTGCGTCCTTCGAAGATCTCCTCGACACGAGGCAGACCGGTTGTAATATCGACGACCGCTATACCTCCCGTGTGGAACGTGCGGAGGGTGAGCTGCGTACCGGGTTCACCGATGGACTGAGCAGCGATGACCCCCACCGCCTCCCCAACCTGAACATCGTTGCCGGTGGACAAGTCCCGACCATAGCACATGGCACAGACGCCATTTTCACTTTGGCACGTGATAGCAGAACGAAGGCGCACGCTGGTGATGCCAAACTGCTCGACCGCAGTCGCCACTTCGTCACGGATGAGACCGTCCTTGGGAACCAGAACGATGTCTTCGCCCACAACCACTTCAATGGACGTAATGCCAGCGCGCTTCGTTGACGCAAGCACCTTTTCCGTAAGGGGGTCGTCCTGCTTCGCCACAATGCGCTCACCATCGGGCGAAACAATGTCTGCAGCGAGGGGCCGGTCCAGAATACGTTCGAGCGTTGTTCTCGACCAGACAGGGTTCACTTTGATTGTCGACGCGCGCAGCACAATATCGTCTGCTGCGTACCGACCGGCAATCTGTTCGCGGAGACCCACAATCACGGCGCCGCCGTCAGCAACCGGTTGAACAGTCAGGCCACCAACATACCGCTGGATCTTCAGAGACTTGAGGCCGAGGGACTCCAGGCGTTTCGCCTGTTCCCACGAAATCTCTTCGCCAGGATCGATGATGGTCTCTCCGGTCAACGGGTTCACAATCTGTTCATCGGCGATCTTCCCAGCCAGTTCCTCAGAAAGCGACGATACAACCAGATTGCCGATCTTGATCTCACGGGCCTGAGAGTGTGTGCAGTCCTCTTCGCGGACCACCAGTTCGTGCGCGACATCGACCAGACGGCGCGTCAGATAGCCCGAGTCAGACGTCTTCAGTGCTGTGTCGGCCTGTCCCTTGCGAGTACCGTGCGTCGACAAGAAGTACTCGAGCACAGACAGACCCTCACGAAGGTTGGACTTGATGGGGAACTCGATAATCTTCCCCGAAGGGTCCGACATCAAGCCGCGGATACCCGTCATCTGCACAATCTGCTTCTTGCTTCCTCGGGCTCCGGAGTCGGCCATGATGCGGACCGAGTTTTCTTCGGTAAGGTTGCGGAAAACGGCGCGTTCGATCTCCTCGCCCTTTTTCTGCCAGACCTGGACCACCTTGAGGTAGCGGTCATTGTACGAGAGAAGCCCCTCATCGTAGAACTCATTGATCTCACGGACGGTTCTGTCGGCGTCATCGAGGATGCGCTTCCGCTCGGGCGGTACTTCCATGTCGGACAGACCGATAGACATGCCCGATTCGGTCGCATACTTGAATCCGAGTGCCTTGATGTTGTCGAGAAGGACACAGGTCTTGGACACACCAAACTGACGCGAAAAGTCCAAGATCATAGCTTCAATCTCCTTCTTGGGCATCGTCTTGTTCTGAAAGGGAAAATCACGGTACTTCGCCTCACCCTCGAAGATGGTAGCCCGGAGTTCATCGTTGAATACCACTCGACCTGCTGTCGTACGGATCTTCACACCGCCAAGGCGAACGAGAACCGGGTCGTGTGGACGCAGTTTGCCAGACTCGAAGAGGTAGAGGACATCTTGCTCGCTGTAGACGGAAACGGAGTTCCACCTCATCGACTTCATCTTGTCCTTCACTTCATACGTGAGGTAATAGGCTCCGAGTACCATATCCTGGACGGGACCGGCCATGGGATTGCCACTTGCCGGAGAGAAGATATTGTACGATGAGAGCATGAGCAGGCGGGCTTCCGTCTGGGCCGCAAGACTCAGGGGAAGATGGATGGCCATCTGATCTCCATCGAAGTCAGCGTTGAACGGCGTACACACGAGCGGCGATATCTGGATAGCCTTCTCATCGATAAGCACGGGTTCAAAGGCCTGGATCGACAGACGGTGAAGGGTCGGAGCACGGTTCAGCAGAACGACGTTGCCCTTGACGACCTTCTCGAGAATGTTCCAAACTTCTGGTGTGGGCTTCTCAACGATGTCCTTGGCAACCTTCATGCTGCCTACAACGCCTTCTCGCATAAGCCGGTAGATGACGTGGGGCTTGAACAGCTCGAGCGCCATTTCCTTGGGAACACCGCACTGACTGATCTTGAGCTCCGGGCCCGAGACGATAACAGCACGACCGGAATAGTCGACGCGTTTCCCAAGCAAGTTCTGACGGAAACGCCCTTCCTTTCCCTTCAATTTGTCGCTGAGGGACCGCAGGGGACGGCCGTTCGCGTTGACAACGGGGTACTGGCGCTTGCTATTGTCCAGCAGTGCGTCTACGGCGTCCTGAAGCATCCGCTTCTCGTTTTGCAGTAGAATCTCAGGAGCGCTTTCGTCGATCATTTTCCCAAGGCGGTTGTTGCGGTTGATGACCCGGCGATAAAGTTCGTTGAGGTCATCGGACGCGAACCGCCCCCCTTCCAGCTGAACGAGGGGCCGAAGGTCCGGTGGAATCACCGGAATACGAGTCAATATCATGTCCGTAGGCTTTCGACTATTGTTAATGAGAGCCGTGACCACGTCCAGCTGCTTGACTGCTTTTGCGCGGTCCTGACGAGACTTGCCCTTGATCCGGACGAGGAGGTTGTCGCGCATCTTGTACAAGTCAAGGTCCCTCAGGAGTTCGAGGAATGCCTCAGCACCCTTCCTGGCGACGAACTTCTCGCCCTTCATCTTGCGCTCACGGAACTCTTCGTCAGTCACAAGCTGTTTACGTGCGAGTCCCTCGGCATCGCCCGGGTCCAGGACAAGCCAGCTGCCAAAATAGACGACCTTCTCGACAGCCTTGCTGGGCATCTCGAGGAGAAGCGCGATGTAGTTGACCGCGTTGCGAAAATACCATATGTGTGCTACAGGAGCGTGGAGCTCGATGTGCCCCATGCGCTCGCGGCGAACGTTAGAATCAGCTACTTCAACGTGGCACTTGTCGCAAACCTGCCCCTCGAAGCTCTTTCCCTTGAGCTTGCCACAACGACACTGGAAACTCTTAGTCGGCCCGAAGATAATCTCGCAGAATAGTCCATGAGGCTTGGGTTTGCCACTCCGGTAGTCAAGGGTTTCAGCTTCAGTAACCTCTCCATGTGACCAGCTGCGTATTTCCTCCGGTGAAGCCAGGTGGAGGGACAGAGCCTCGATCTTGTTGTTTCTCAAT
>JAPLGH010000047.1 GCA_026390285.1 Caldisericota bacterium | reverse complement strand
CGCAGTGTTGGCGCTGTTTGCGGAGTTGTCCAAGCTTGCCGGGCTTTATGCGGGACGCTAGACCCTCACTGCCTGTTATGCCATGTGAACTGCCCGTCAAAGATCGCCGAACTGTCAGGATCCGTTGTCAGTTGCTGGCGACTCCTTTGTGGTACGCTTTCGGTTCTGCAGGTAGTGGAGCAGCACGGCGACGTCGGCGGGGCGAACACCGCTGAGGCGGGATGCCTGGCCCAGCGTCTGCGGCTTTGCCTCCACCAGGCGTTCACGCCCTTCCTTCGACAGGGACGGCACTAGCGTGAAGTCGACCTCCTGGGGAACCGCATATTCCTCGAGTTGGGACAGGTCGCGGACCCTCGCCTGCTGGCGCATGATGTAGCCCTCGTACTTGATCTCCGTTTCCAGTTCCTCCAGCAGTTCATCGTCGGCGTCTGCTAGGTCAGGCGAGTGACGTCGGCGTCTGGATGGGACCGACGCCAAGAGAGGCAAGCCTGCCCAACGTGGGACCGTCCGGGTTCAGCATGCGAGCCCGCAGAACCTCCTTGAGACGGTCGAGTTCCTGCTGCTTGTATACGACACGCTGATAGGCAGCATCGTCGATGATGCCCAGCTCATGGGCGATGGGTGTGAGGCGCAGGTCGGCGTTGTCTTCCCGCAGGATGAGGCGGTACTCACAGTGACTGGGTGTGATGCGGTACGGTTCGACAAGCTCTTTGGTCGTGAGGTCATCCACCAGCACGCCGAGGTAACCGTCCGAGCGCTGCAGGACGAAGGGATCACGCCCCCTGACCTTCTGAGCGGCATTGATGCCGGCGATGATACCCTGACCTGCCGCCTCGTCGTACCCGGTCGTACCGTTGATCTGGCCGGCCAGGAACAGGCCCTCGACGCGCTTGGATTCCAGTGTCAGCTTCAGCTCCTGCGGGTTGACGTAATCGTAGGCGATGGCATAGGCTGGGCGCATGATCTCGACGTGTTCCATGCCGGAGATGGTGTGCAGGATCTCCTCCTGCATCGGGAGCGGGACACTCATATACATGCCCTGCACGTACATCTCGTTCGTGCTGCGGCCTTCCTGCTCAAGGAACAGCGGGTGCTGTGTCTTGTCCGGGTACCAGCGGACCTTCTCCTCAATGCTGGGACAGGTGCGCGGGCCGACATGTACCATGAGCCCCATGACAGATGGTGACAGATGCATGTACTTGCGTGTGACGTCGATGGTCTGCGGGTTGGTCCAGTTGAGGTAGCTGGGCAACTGGTGCTCCCAGACGCGCGGCTTGCTGCGGAACGACCAGTGCAGAGGGGTGCTGTCACCCTCCTCAAGGACGAACTTGCTCAGGTCCACACTCCGCTTGTCGATGCGTGGCGTTGTGCCCGTATTGAAGCGCTGGACGTCGAAACCAAGCTCGCTCAGGGAGTCGCTGATGCCGCTGCTGGCAAAGTCCCATGCGCGTCCGGCGGCGATGGCGATGTCACTGATGTGGACGACGCCGCCCAGGTACGTGCCGGTCGTCAGGATGACGGTGTCTGCCTCGTAGCGGACGCGGTAGTTGGTGACCACGCCCACGATATGACCGGACTGTGTCAGCAGGCGTTCCACGCGTTCCTGTTTGAGCGTCAGGTTTGACTGGTTCTCCAGCACCTGTTTCATGCTGGTGCTGTACTCCCACTTGTCGCACTGGGTGCGTACACTCTGCACCGCGCGCCCCTTGGAGGTGTTGAGCAGCTTGATCTGGGTCAGGGCCCGTTCGGCGTTGAGCCCCATCTCGCCACCCAGGGCGTCGACCTCGCGCACCACCTGTGCCTTGCCAGGCCCGCCGATGGCCGGGTTGCACGGCATCCAGGCAATAGCGTCCATCGAACCGGTGAGGACAAGCACTTGGAGTCCAGCGCGCGCAGCGACCAGCGCCGCTTCGCACCCGGCATGACCCGCCCCGACAACGATACAGTCGTACCTCCTGCCTCCACTGAACTCGTTCTGTCCGCACTGGTCCTGTTCGGTCATAGGTTCATCCCCTGTCATGGTATGGACATAGCATACCACGACTTGCGCAGGCATTGTGCGAGCACGAAAGATCTCATCTCCTGTTTTGCAGCAGAGCTTCTGTTCACTGATGGGACGCGCAAAACCCCGCCGTGACTGCGGCGGGGTGGGGGTGTACATTCTGGGGAGAGTGCTACAGCTAGAAGACCGCTTCTCCGGAGTCTGTATGGAAGAGGTGGGTGCGAGCGACGTTGACGACCAGTCTGACTATGTCGCCCAGCCCGTACTCAAAAGCGCTGCTTGCACGCACGACGACCGTAGCACCAGCCAACGTCGTATGGATGAAGGTCTCGCTGCCCATCATTTCGACGAACGAGATCTTCGCATTGAACGTGGCGGCGACTTCAGGCATGTTGGACTGGCTGTCGACCAGCAGGTCTTCGGGTCGGACGCCCCATGAATAGCTGCCGGCGGGCACGGCCTTGGCGGCCTGCTGCTGGCTGGCGGACAAGGGTATGTGCTGCCCCTCGATGTCAAGGCCGGGGGTCGGTGACAGGACCAGGTTGACGGGAACAAAGTTGGAAGGAGGAGTACCGACGAAGCCGGCGACGAACTTGTTGGTGGGGTTGTCGTATACCTGGCGCGGCTTGCCGATCTGACGCAGGAACCCGTTTTCCATGACGGCCACGCGCGAACCAAGGGTCATCGCCTCGACCTGGTCGTGCGTGACGTAAATGGTTGTGACGCCGAGCGTCTGGTGCAGTTTGATCAGCTCCTCGCGGGTCTGTACGCGCAACTTGGCGTCCAGGTTGGACAGCGGTTCATCCATGAGGAAGACCTTGGGCTTGCGGACGATGGCACGAGCGAGAGCGACGCGCTGGCGCTGTCCGCCGGACAACTCCTTTGGAACTCGCTTGAGATAGTCCTGCAGCCCCAGCATCTGAGCAGCGTCTGCGACGCGGTCGTTGATCTCCGCGGTCGGGATGTTGTGCAGCTTGAGGCCGAACGAGATGTTGTCTCGTACCGTCATGTGTGGGTACAGGGCATAGTTCTGAAACACCATGGCGATGTCGCGGGCAGCAGGTGGAACGTCGTTGACGACGTCGTCGCCGATGATCACGTTTCCTTCGTCAGCTAGTTCGAGGCCGGCAATTATGCGGAGGGTCGTCGTCTTGCCACAGCCGGACGGCCCCAGCAGGACGAGGAATTCCTTGTCCTCGGCTTCCAGTGACACGTTGTTGACAGCGATGACCTTGCCGAAGCGCTTTGTCACGTTTTCCAGAACGACTTTCGCCATTTCTTCCTCCGCTTGCGGATCTGTCCAGGTGCCAAGGAGTCGCACTACTGCATCAACTTCAGTCGGTCTCGGCAACAATACCCCCTCAACTCGGCTGACCCCGATGTCACAATAGTTTAGCCAGCGGCTGTCCGTTTGCAACGGAGACGGCTCCCCCGTCGCTCCAGCGAAGGCGGAAACGCACCAGCACGTACAAGGAGTAAGACGATGCAACGCGCCGACTTGTCGGACGTCGACATGAAGGTATAATACATGGCTTTACACGGTGCACGGTGGACGTGCTCGCAGCCGGTTGCATGGAGGAAGTATGGCAGTGAAATTGACCTTCTACGGTGCAGTAGACGAAATAGGCGGGAGCAAGACACTCCTGCAATACGATGGCACGAGTCTGTTTCTCGACTTTGGCAAGGACTTTTTTGGCGGCGCGGACCACTTCAGCGATCGCCTGAGGCCGGCCAAATACTTGGAGATTCGCGACTATCTCCGATTTGGTACCCTTCCGCCGATGGTGAGCCTGTATCCGCCGGTTCAATCCCAGTTTCTTCAGCAGGAATTCGGCGCGACTCTCAATTCTGGCAAGGTGGATGGCATCCTGCTGAGTCATGGGCACATCGACCATTTCGGCTTCCTGCCGCTGGTGGACGTCAATGTCCCTCTATACATGAGCGCCGAGACGCTCGAGGTCTTGCGGTTCTTCGACGAAACGGGCGAGTTCGACCTCCGCATGGATAGGCGCCACGTGACTGTGCTAGAGCATGATAAGGTGGTGCGCATCGGCAACTGCGAAGTCCTGCCGGTCCGCAGCGACCATGACATCCTGGGCATCCTCGGGTTCATTGTGCGGTGTGGGGCCACGTCGATCATGTATACAGGCGACTATCGCCTGCACGGCAGACACCCGGAGCGGGTGCGCACCTTCGTCGAGCTGATGCGCCAGGAGAAGCAGCACGCCAAGACGGTTCTTCTCACCGAGGGGACCAGGCTGGGGTTTGGGAGCATTGACCAGCTGACCGAGACTGAGATCCAGGAGCTTGCCACCAGGGCGGTTAGTACTGCCCCCGGCCTTGTGCTGACCAACTACTACATCCTCGACACGGATCGTCTCAAAGTCTTCCTGCATGTCGCGGAGAAGACGGGACGGACCATGGTCCTGCAGCCGCAACATGTGCTGATGGCCCGGAAGTTCGCCCGTTTCGACAGCGAACTCGAGCGGCTCATGAAGAACGCGGAAGTGTACCTCGCAAGGCGTGGTTCAGGCAAGTACCTTGCGCCCGACTACCAACTGTTCGAGCAGGAGCATCTGGTGACCGCGCTGCGCGCGGCAGACATTGCGGCAGAACCCGCCAAGTACATGTTGCAGCTGGATTTTCCCGATCTTGGTGAGCTCGTAGAGATCAATCCCGCTCCCCATACCATGTTCATCCAGTCCGGTGGTGAACCTCTCGGACAGTACGATCCGAACTACACTGTTCTCATGAAGTGGGTCAGGGATTTCAGGCTGGACTTCTACCGCATCGCTACCCCCGGTCACGCGAGTGAACTCGATATCAGGGACCTGGTCATACGGGCGGATCCCAGCGTTCTGGTTCCCATGCACTCCAAGGCGCCCGAGGCATTGAATGGGTACATCGAGGACACGATCGCATTGAGGAAAGGAGTGACGTACGAGTTCTAAGGAGATGACATGAGTGCAACCAGAAAGGCTCGACGCATACGGATCCTCCTCACCAACGACGACGGCATCTTCGCCAACGGCATCAACGCCGTTGGAGCAGCGCTGGCAGCAGCCTACGACGTGACAGTCGTCGCCCCGGAGGGCAACCAGAGCGGTTCCAGCCATTCGCTTACGCTGGGCGACATCCTGCCGATCCGCGAGGTGACGATGCCGTGCGGTCTGAAGGGTTTTTCTCTTCGCGGGACGCCCACCGACTGTGTTCTGGTCGCCCTGCTCGACGTGATGAAGGACAACCCGCCGGACATCGTGGTCAGTGGCTGCAATCATGGTCCAAACGTTGGAGTGGACGTTCTCTACAGCGGGACTGTCAGTGCCGCTCTCGAGGGGCTTCGCCAGGGACATCCGTCCATCGCAGTCAGCCTGGATATGGTGTACGACATTCAGCCCCACCACTTCGAGACAGCGGCCGCAGTTCTCATGGAAATCCTTGCCGAACCGGCATTCTACGCTGATCTGGTCAAAGCGCCCGCGATCCTCAACGTCAATGTTCCCAACGTCCCCGTCAGTGACGTCAAGGGGATCATGATCACCAAGCAGGGATACAGGGCTTATGAGAACTTCGTGGAGAAGCAGTTCAGCCCTCGCGGCCGCGCTTACTACTGGATTGCGGGCAACGCAGGCCCCCATGACGCCAAGGCCGGAAGTGACGGCTATGCACTCATGAACAACTATGTCTCTGTCACACCGATCAACCTCGACCTGACGTGCGATGAGCTGCTGAAGCCGCTTGAGGCCCGCAAGGGCCTGGTCGACAAGCGACTGGCCGTTGTCACGGGCGCGCGCGGGACCTTCGGCAGGCCGGCAGCCGCAACAGTCGCTACCAGGCGAAGTGTGAAGTCTCCTGTGGCAACCACCAGCCCGAATAGTGCTTCAAAAGCTCCCCCTGGGGTTTCGAGGGCTGCGTCGCACCACAGCGGGCCTGGTTCTGAAGTGAAGGCTGTGAGCGCTACGCGGGTTAAGAAGAAGCTCAAACGTTGACACAGAGCCTTCTTCAGATGCTCACATAGTACGGGTGACAAGCGGGGTCGAACCTATTGACAAGAGAATCGACCTCACTATAGTTGTTGCGAAGTTCATTTTGCTTCATGGGAGACAACTGCGTGAACACAGATGCTAGAATGGTTCTTTCGTACGAAGACCACGAGTCTGTCGACGAACCACCCCCACGCCGCAAGCGGCACAGACGGGGGCTGTACGCACGTTCCCTTTTCACTGGTAACAGCCTTTCAGCATTGATTCTCCCCGCTGACGAGCGGCGGCTCCGGTCGTTCTCTACGCTCCTCGGCGATGGTCGGTCTGGATAGTCATGAGCAGAACCTTACTCATCACCCATCCAACAACGAGGAGATCGTATCATGCGCATAGGCATTACCTACAATCTGTCTACTGAAGTTGCAGCTGCAGAAGGAATCTCATCCGACAGGGCGGACGAGTTCGATTCCCTGGAGACAGTCCAGAATATTGAGAACGGCATTGTCGCAGCCGGGCACGAACCCGTGCGGCTGGGATTTGGGCTGGACGCCATTGCGCGCCTCAAACGGCAGCCGGTTGACCTGGTCTTCAACATCGCCGAGGGACTGTACGGTCGCGCCCGTGAATCGCAGATGCCGGCCATCCTCGACATGATGGGCATCCCATACACCTTCTCCGACACACTGGCATTGTCTCTGGCACTCGACAAGACGATAACCAAACAAGTCTTGATGCAGGAGGGCATCAACACGCCGGCTTTCTGGTCGGTGGACAATCCTGTTCAGGTCGAGGCTATCATCCAGAGCGGCTCGCCCAGGTATCCGCTGTTCGTCAAGCCGTCTCGGGAGGGCTCCAGCATGGGCATCAACGACAATTCCCGGGTCACGTGCGACGACGAGCTTCGCAATCAGGTGGGAGAGCTGCTGGCAGCGTATCCCGGTTCGAGCATCCTCATCGAGGAGTTTCTGCCTGGGCGTGAAGTGACCGTTGGCGTCATCGGCAACCGAGAGCCTGAGGTCCTGGGTGTGATGTCGTTCAAACTGCTGGGCGGGACCGAAAAGGATTTCTTCTACACCCCGGAGATCAAGCACCATTGGGAGAAGTACCTTGTTCCCGAGTGCCCCGCGGACCTCACAGCCGATGAATATCAGAAGGTGCGCGACCTGGCCGTAGGGGTCTTCAAGGCACTACATTGTCGCGACTGCGCCCGTATCGACATGCGATTCGACGCGAACGGCGAGCCATCGTTCATGGAGATCAACCCGCTGGCCGGTCTCACGAAGGGCAAGAGCGATATCCCCGTCATGGCCGAACTGATGGGACTGTCCTACGAGGACCTGATCGGCCGCATCATTCACGCTGCCGTCGAACGCATCGACGCAGAGCAGCCCGAGACAACATTGGTTACCGAGGTTCAGCGCGAGACCGTCTGACCTTCTGGAATTTCGGCGCAACATCGGTGGACGCCGGCTCTGGCCGGCGTCCATCTCGCCATTGTATGGTGCAACACCAGGAAGCCGGCCTGGTCTTTCCATAGTGGACGGGTGCGCTACACTGAATGCGTCGCGGCACTGCCAGTCCAATGAAGCGCTGCTGATCGGAGTGTGTATGGAGTGAGTAGCTTTCCGCGTGTCGTGGTTGACCTCGATTGTCTGACCGACAACGCCACCAAGGTCCACTCACTCTGTCAGGAACACGGGCTTGGTGTCGTGGCCGTCACCAAAGGCGTCACATCTGACGCTGAGATTGTTCAGGCGTTCATGCGCGGCGGCATTCACAGTATTGGCGACTCGCGCGTCCATGACTTTCTCAGTCTGCGTCAGGAGGAGTTCGGCGTCCTGGAATTGACGCTCCTGAGGCAGCCTCCGCGCTCACAGATTCATCTGGTTCCCCATATCACCGACCGCGCATTCATGTCGGAACTGAGCGCCATGGAGGCGTTGGGTGAGGCTGCCCTGGCCAAGGGAACGATCTGTGACGTCCTCGCAGTCGTCGAGATGGGAGATCGTCGTGACGGTGTGCCGATGTCTGAGCTGACCTCGTTCGTCCTTGCCGCATCAAGTATTGCAGGTGTCGAAGTCGTCGGCCTGGCCGCGAATATGGGATGTATCACCGGACTCTTGCCCACAGCGGAGAACCAGGAGCTGTTTGGGGCTTCAGCCGCACGCGTTCGTCGCGAGACAGGACTATCACTGCCTATCGTCTCGACCGGCGGAACGGTAGCCCTCGACCTGATCGAGCATGGTTTGCTGTCACCAGCGGTGACCGAGCTGCGAGCCGGTGAGGCGCTTCTGCTGGGTGTCAGCACGACTGACTCTCGCGTCATCCCCTGGCTGCGCCAGGACGCGTTTGTCCTGGAGGCTGAGGTCATCGAGGTGAGGGACAAGCCAAGTGCGCCCGACGGGCCCGTGGGTCTGGACGCGGAAGGCCGGCGGCCCCGGGTCGTGGACCGTGGTGTTCGCAGGCGCGCAGTAGTAGCTCTGGGATACACCGACACGGACCCAGACGCCCTCATGCCACTGGACGATGGTGTCATGATAGCCGGCAGTTCCAGCGATCATATGGTCCTTGACGTGACAGAAGCCGGGCACGACTTCTGCGAGGGCGATGTCGTGCATTTCAGGATGAAGTACGCAGCACTGCTTCACTCTATGCTGTCACCGTACGTGGCCAGGGAGTATCGCCGGACCCAGAACGCGGTTGTCGAAATGCTCACGCGGGAGGGTCGATTGACTCAGGCCCGTCAGACCAGCACAGAGGGTGGTACTGAGGGGTGAGAGTTCTATAGATAGAGAGGGAGAGCGAGATGAAGGAATGGAGTTGGACCACGATGGTGGAACTGCCGACCGGTCTGGCACAGCAAGAGCCCGATGCTGCGCGCGTTCCCGGGAGCTGTCCGTGTTCATGCCTCCGAAGCATGGTGCACGTGCTGGACACAGTCTCGACCGAGCAAGCCGTCCTGGAGGCCCAGGTGGCGCTTGGCGACGTGACCGGCAAGGTCCTCCTCTCCGTTTACCGCAAGGTGGTGGGCGAGGACCTGCTGGAGCTTGTTGCGACAGGGCATGATCCCGGTGACACCCTTGCGCGCATCAGTGTGACGGTTGTTCCGTCTTCCATGCTGGACGCTGTGCTGACGGACGGGGTGGCCCGGTGGGCGACGGCGGATGAAGGTGATGTGTCCATGGCAGGGGTTGCAGCACTCCACGACAAGGGGCAGACCGTTGGGCTGGTGGTCGCCGAATTTCTACGCGACGGTGTCGGCATCGGCAAGCCGTCTGCGGTTTGTCTGCGCTGCGTGGCTGCCGTCATGAGTGTGGTCAGCCTGAGAGCAAAGGTTGATGACGCACAGTCGAGTCTAGTCACATTGGCTCGCTACCGCAGTGTGGCGGAGCTTTCCGTGCAGGTGACCCACGATTTCAACAACATGATGCAGGGGGTGCTCGGGAACGCGGCACTGGCCAGGATGGATGTACCCGAAGACAGTCCTGTCGGGGTGTCGATGGTTGCCATTGAGGAGGCCGCCACGCGGGCCTCAATCCTGGCGCGCAAGATGCTGAATTTCGCGCGTGACAGCGCCAAAGGCAGGGCGACGTGCGACGCGGTCAAGGTGGCTTCAGATGCGCTCGACCTTGCAGGGACGCTCTATCTCAAGGGAGTCACGGTAACAAAGGATCTGCCCGGACATGCCGTTCCTGTTCGTATGACCGACAACGACACGGAGAATGTGCTAATCCTGCTTATCAAATCCGGGGTCCTTCGGCTGAAGCCGGTCACGGGAGCTCAACTGAAGATTGCCGATGATCCAATGCAGGCTTGTGTGGAGATTCGACTGGAACTCGATGGTATCACTCAGGCGATCAGCAGTGAGGACAGCAGGGAGGCGGGACTGTTGGCGTCGGCCGCTCAGGCGTCGGCAACCAGGAGCGGGGCGTCGCTTGACGTAACGTTTGCGCCGGGAGTCATCAGCATCGTCCTGACGGCTGCAAGAGAGATGGCACAGCAGTCTTCATCCGGCTCTGGTGACACGCTGGCGGCTCATGAGTTGGACCTCAAGGGGACCCGCGTGCTGGTCGTCGGCAAGCCGTCACCGCTGGTCATGCTGCTTGGCGCGACTGGGTGTATAGCGGAGGCGGTGTTGACCTGGGAGGAAGCTACGCAGGATGTGGCACGCTTTGCTCCGCGTGCGGTATTGGCCGTCATCGGCGACAACTCCGAGCTTGATGCAGCAGTGGAGGGCCGCGGGCGTCTGGGTCTTCCAGTTGTTGTCATTTTTCAACATGGGATCGGTTGTCCTGCCGACAAGGCGTCATCCATCGATGGCGTCCTGGGGCTGCCCCTCGACCTTAACGACTTGCGTCTCATGCTCACTCGCGTCCTTGGCTGATCAATTGTGAATCCCACTGTACCAGGTACAGTGGGATTCACAATTGATGACAGGGGTTTCGTCAGATGAGTTCGAGTGCCTTGAGGCCGTCCTGGTACTTGGACGAGCCGCGGCGGGGGACGACAGCGAAGAACGTCTCGAATGCACGCATCAGGTCCTGAAGACCCTCAACCGAACCCGCTTTCTGTTCGATCTCCAGTTCGGTCGCATCCGCCTTGAGACCGGGCTTGCGGGGGGAGCTGAAGACGACACTGTCACAAGCAATCTCGTAGGCGCGTTCGCCCTCATGGAGGACGTAGTGCAGGGATCGCTTGTCCATCGACCGCAGGGAAACAGACAAGGTCGCGTCCTTCAGCAGTTCCACCGACGAGGGCATTAGCCGAAGGATGTCCTCCACGCCTGGCAGGCGTTTCTCCGAAAACCCGGGGGCATCGACCTCGTCCTCCGGACGCTCCTGCACCAGCCCATCAGACGACGTGGACGGACCCTTGAGAGAAAGAAGAACCCTGCCCTGCATGATGCGCAGGCGCAGGGCGTGGTGGTTGTAAAACAGGGTCAGCTCGGGAGTGTCGAGGTAGATGGTCAGGATGTCGACGGTCCCGGCATGCTCGAGCGCGAAGTTTCCAATGTGGTCCATGGCGTTCAGGCGGCGAAACAGCGCCTGGTCCAGGACCTGATACTTGACTTCGCGCTCGGTGCCCACCTTATCCCTTCAGAAGTTCTACCATGGCGTACGCGTAGATGCGCGTCGCCTTGAGCAGGGAGTCGACATCGATGTACTCGTCTGGTCCATGCTCGGTCATCGGCTGGCCGGGGAACAGCGGTCCGAAGGCTACTGCGCCAGGGATAGCCCGCGCGTACGTGCCGCCGCCGATGGCAAGGCACTTTGCTTCGGTGCCCGTATACTCCGTGTACGCTTTCTGGAGCGTCTGGATGAGGGACGTGCCGGGATCGACGTAGTGCGGAGCGCTGTCGGACATAACCGTGAACTCGACCTTGGTTCCCAGCAGCTTCTCGACAAACTGGTCGGTGACCTGCTTGCTTGTGACCGTGATTGGATACCGGATGTTGATGACCGCGGAGCTGTCGTCATGGTCAATGTGCAGGGTGCCCAGGTTGAGCGTGAGGATACCTGAGACCTCGTCAGCAAAGTCGACACTCACGCGATGCCCTGTCCATTCGATACCGATCTCGCGGGCAAGGAACTGAAGGGACTCGTCGTCCTCGAGACAGTGCACGGCGTCTAGTACCTGCAATAGCTTGCCGATGGCGTTGCGGCCCTTCTCGGGAGTAGACGCATGGGCGGGCAAGCCTTCCACGTCGAGCTTCAGCTCGCCATTTGCAAGCGTCGTGGAGACTAGAAACTCGTCCGTGGGCAGACGCTCGATCAACCCCCGCAGACGCTGCATCTTGTCGTGGTCGGTAACCAGGAGTGCCTCGGCATGCTGCGGGACGACGTTGGAACGCGTGCCGCCTTCAGCGTGACGGAGGATGCCTCCGCGCGCGCCATGACCGACCAGCCGCAGGTTGAGGATACCCTTCTCGCCGTTGACGATAGGGAATTCAGCATCCGGGCTGAATCCGGCCTCGGGGATGCCATACTTCTTGAAGTAGTAGTCAAAGTCGGCCCATCCGGACTCCTCGTCGGTGCCAAACAGCAGCATGATCGCATTTCTGGGCTCGATGTGCTGCGCCTGCAGCGCCGCACGGGCGGCAGCCAGCGCAAAGATGGAGGCAATGGCCGGTCCCTTGTCGTCGGTGGAGCCTCGGCCGTACAGCCGGCCGTCCTTGATGGTCCCGGCAAACGGGGGAACACTCCAGCCTGTACCTTCCGGCACGACATCGACATGGGTCAGGACGGCATATTGTGTCCCGTCGCCGCCCCAGCGGACGCGGCCGACATAGTTCTCCATGTTCTCGGGCGTAAATCTTCGTCCTTCGGCGGTCCTGAGCATGAAGTCGAGAGCGCGGCCGACCTCTTTGCCAAACGGTGCATGTGAGTTGGCCGTCGCTGGGTCTTTGACCGACGGGATCGCAATGGCGCCGGACAGCGCCACCATCATCTCGTTCTCGTGTTCGTTGAGATAGTTGTCGATAGCCTTCTTCATGTAGTTCCCCCTTTACCTGAACATCAGGAGCCCGAGTCCACCGGCTGCAAGCAGCACCAGGAATAGATTCAGCTTCTTCCCATACTTCAGTATAAGCAAAAGGATGCCGACTGCTGCGATGTATCCCCACCACGCGGGAATCCCGCCCATGGCGATGGAGTAGACCGCATAGGTGAGCAGGGCCAGCACGACGGGTTGCAAGCCGTCGAGAAACGCAGAGACCCAGCGGTTTGTGCGGAACGTGTGTGCGACGGTCGCGATGATGAGGATGATGATGAACGAGGGCAGGATGACGCCAAGTGAGGTAACCAGGGCGCCCGTGAGACCGCGCAGCTTGTACCCCACAAAGGTCGCCATGTTGATGGCGACGGGGCCGGGAGTGATCTCGCTGATAGCCACGAAGTCCAGAAACTCCTTCATCGGGACCCAGGCAAGATTGAGGACCAGGTCTTTCTGCAGCAGCGGGATCATGGCCTGTCCGCCGCCGAACGTGAACATCCCTATCCTGAAGAAGACGCCGAACAGGGCAAGGAAGCTGATCATGACGCCCTCTTTGTGGTGGCCGGCGCTGCCCCATGCGGTTTCAACGTTTCGACGATGACGCCGACCAGACCGCCGCCCAGGATGAGCCAGATGGGGCTGACCTGGTGGACGAAGAATAGGATGCCGAGCGACGCTGCGCACACGACAGCGGAGACAATAGTCCATTTCTGCCGCTTCCCCAGGTCGAGAACAATGGTGGCGATCTGCGCCACGACCCCTACGATAACGCCGGCAAAGAAGCGCTGGACCCAGATATTGTCCTTGAAGCCGGGGAAGAAGACGGCGATGACGATGATGACGGCCACGGCCGGGATACTGACGCCAAGTGTGGCAAGGACGGACCCCAGGACACCGCCCTGCGTGTAGCCGACAAATGTGGCCATGTTGACGGCGATCGGGCCAGGCGTGACCTGGCTGATGGCCAGCATGTCATAGAACTCCTCATCCTTGAGCCAGTGGTACTGGTCGACGAGATAGCGCTTCATCAGGAGGATCATGGCGTAGCCGCCTCCGATGGTAAACGCCCCGATGATGAAGAAGATCCAGAACAGCAGAAGCTGTTTTCTGATTGACGCATGACCGGCTGTGTAGGTGATGAGCTTCTTCTGTTCCATGCATTCCTCCGGACCCAGGAAAGGGGCAGCACGTGGCTGCCCCAGATTTCTATGTCGTGTGAGCCAGCCCCCGCAACTACGCGTTCAGCAGGGCGATGCAGCAGACGTCCCGGATGTCCTCGGGCGAGCAGCCACGGGACAGGTCGTTGGCCGGCTTGGCCAGGCCCTGCGAGATGGGTCCGATAGCCTGAGCGCCTGCCAGGCGCTGGACCATCTTGTAGCCAATATTGCCTGCATTGAGCTCGGGGAAGATGAATACGTTGGCTTTGCCTGCAACCGGACTATCCGGTGCCTTGCGCGCTCCGATGGACGGCACATACGCCGCGTCAAACTGCAACTCGCCGTCGAGGGCCAGCTCGGGAGCCTTCTGGTGTGCCAGTGCGGTCGCCTCACGGACCTTCGTGACCATGTCGTGCTCGGCCGAACCCTTAGTGCTGAAGGACAGCATTGCGACGGCTGGCTCGATGCCCGTCAAGGTCTTGTACGTCTTCGCAGTCGCGATGGCGATGTCCGCCAGCTGGTCGACGGTAGGGTCAGGGATGACGGCGCAGTCGCCGAAGCCCAGCAGCTTGCCGTCGGGCATGACCATGAGGAACATGGAACTGACAGTCTTGTTGCCTGGCGCGGTGCCGACGATCTGCAGCGCCGGCCGCAGCATGTCACCAGTGCTGTGCAGGGCTCCCGTCACCAGCGCGTGTGCCATGCCGGTCTCCAGCATGCAGGTGGCGAAATAGATCGGGTCGACCGACAGTTCGGCCGCTTTCTCCAGCGTCATACCCTTGGCCTTGCGCTTCTCATAAATGAGGGTGGCAAACTCGGCTGCCCTGGGTGACGTCTTCGGGTCCACGATCTGCACCCCAGTCAGATCGACGCCCAGGTGGGTCGCGTTGGTGCGGATGGATGTCTCGTCCTCGACCAGGATGACGTCGGCAATTCCACCACTGACCAGCATCTGTGCCGCTTTCAGGGTGCGGTCTTCATTGCCTTCAGGTAGAATGACGGTGCGGTGCAAGGCCTTCGCCTTGGCCCGTATCTCTTCCAGTACACTCATGTGTTCCTCCTGCAAGGGATTACTACATAAGGCATTGTACCACGGCTGCGCCCAGCGTCCAACAGGACTGTGAAACGTCCTATGCCCAGCGGGTTGCGCCGGCATGTCAAGCTACGCTTGCAATAAGCATCGCTGAGGGTATATATATATGGTAACACAGTGAGCGACCTGAGGCATGCAGTCCTGTGATGTCGTGGGGAGTCCTGTGGAGTCGACAAGGGGAGTGTGCCGTATGAGGAGACTTCTGTCAGTTGCAGTTGTCCTGATTATGCTGTCCGTGTTCTGCCTGCCCAGCATGGTACACAACGCTAACACTGTACTTGCCGCTTCGCCTTCGTGGGCGAAGATCTTCGGAGGAGCCGGTGGTGACGAGGCATTTTCTGTACTGCCAACGGCGGACAAAGGCATCCTGGTGACTGGTACAACGGCCTCATTTGGTGAGGATAACGCCCTTCTGGTTGTCAAGCTGGATGCTGGGGGAAGCGTTGTGTGGACAAAGACGTTCACTGGTGTTGCAGACTACAATAATACGTCTGCTGTGGAAACCAAGTCGGGAGAGATTGCCATCGCGGCTACGTCTACCTCTGAGGATGTGCTCTTCCTTAAGCTCGATGCAAAAGGGAACATCCTGGTTCAGAAGACGTATGGTGGCGACGGAAAAGATTGGCCTACCCAGATTATTCAGACGTCCGACGGCGGGTTCGCCATTGCCGGCAACACGACCTCTTATTTGGAAGGCCAAAGTGAAGGGCTTGTCCTGAAAGTTGATGCCAACGGTATCGTCAAGTGGGCAACCACGCTCGGTGACGTCGATACAGAGAAGGCGGTTCTGGCATGTGAGTCAGGTGACAACGGGATTGTGGTCGCCTGCTCTACTGCCACCCGTGGTGCCGGAGACGACGACATACTTGTCTGCAGACTGAATTCGAGCGGCAGCCTGGGCTGGGCAAGGACGTTCGGCGGAGCCTCCGAGGATGTAGCTACCTCGATTGCCAGCGCAAGTGGTACTGATTGCGTTGTTGCGGGATATACTTCTTCACTTGGTGCAGGAAACGACGACTGCTATGCCATGAGGATCAACTCTTCGGGTGGAATTGTGTGGTCCAATACGTATGGCACCGGCTACAATGAAGAGTGGTATGGCATCACAAAGACCATCGACAGTGGCTTCGTGGCTACTGGCATGACATTGGGATTCGATGCGAAGAACGATGACGTATTCCTGGCGAAGCTGAATGCGGGTGGAGCCGTACAGTGGGCAGAGACATTCAAGGGAGACAACAGCGATTATGCGAATGGCGTGACACAGTCTGCTGATTCCGGATTCGTCGCCGTCGGAGTTACGGAGTCGTTCGCATCGTTCGACGAGCAGAACGACGACTTCCTGGTCATCAAGACAGACTCGTCGGGCGGTATTTCTGGCAGCAGCAAGTACCTCTTCAGCGCTGACCTTCAAGCAGCAACAGCAAAACTGACAGCAAGTACAGCAGGCATCAAGAGCGCGAGCGTATCTGTGGCTGCGGCCAAGGCAAGTTCAGAAGACTCCATTCCAAAACTCCTTTCCGCCACGATCTGTGGTGGTTCGCAGACGATTGTCACCCTCCAGATCAACAATCCGAAAATGAAAGTGAATGGGACTGAACAGGCAATCGATGAGCAAGGTACGAAGCCCATCATCAAGAACAACAGAACGCTTGTCCCAATTAGAGCGATTATTGAGTCCCTGGGAGGGACGATTGCCTGGGATGGGACTGCAAAGAAGGTAACTCTGGTGCTTGGCAGTACCACCATGCAGTTGTGGATAGGAAGCTCAACCGCCAAGGTGAATGACAAGGATGTTCCCATAGACAAGGATGACCCGAAGGTCGTTCCCGAGATCATCAATTCGAGGACGATGATACCACTGAGGTTTGTCGCTGAGAATCTTGGATGCGATGTTCTGTGGGAGTCCAATACGCAGACAGTAACGATAAAGTACCCAAAGAGCTAGTAGAGTCACCGGGGTCAGGTCTACACATTTTACAAAACCATTCACGCCAAACAGAAGAGCCCGAGGGGGTACCCCCTCGGGCTCTTGATCTCTTGAGGATCGCCCGCTACGCCGTTCCTGTCAGCAATGGGATGAAGGCGAAGGCGTCGAACGGCAGGATTCAGTCGGAATTGTACTTCATATGTCTCTGTATGGGCCGACAGACGGCGTACGCGGCCACCCCACCGATCACTGCTTCGGGAATGCCGCTCGTCAGGATGGTCAGGCCAATCAAGCCGAGAAGCACGTCGAAGCCTTTTCCCAGTACGGTTGCGTAGTTGTGACCGAAGAACACGTAGATGCCTCCAAGGACTCCAAAGGTGTTTGCGAGGCTGCCCAGCGCTCCGCTGAGGCCATAGGAGACGCCGCTCTTCCATTTCAGGCGAGTGAACAGATGGAAACAGGCACCCGCTACGACGCCCACAAGGATCCTTGGCACAAAGCAGATGACAAGGCTCCATACATTTCCGTGCGTGGTTCCGAGCGTGTAGAAAGGCGTAAAGACAAACGCAACGAGAGGGCTCGGCGGAGCGAATGTCCACACGAGCAGGCTGAACAGCCCGGCAAATGCCCCCATGGCTGCGCCCGCGCTGGTGCCGAGAAGGATGGCCGTGATGATGACCGGGACCATGGCGAGCGTCGCGACGATCGGTCCCACCGCTGGAAGCGATCCCAGCGGAGTGAAGCAGACCACAGCCTCAATAGCGAGAAGCATGGCGAATTGGGTCAGAATGAGGGTACTTCTCTTGAGCGGTGTTTTCATGCCAAACCTCCATATAGGATATCGGCGGCATCCTCGGCGCAACAATCGCAGCCGCTCCTCTGTATCGAGAAGGCGGTGATGTCCCCTTGCGAAACCACAGGCATGGGTGATTTCATAGACAGTGTAGCACGGTTTCATCGGTGAGGACGCATGCTGGTGCCGCGCGAGGTTGGATGTCCAGAGCGCGGGGCGATGATGTGGGTCTTGCAAGTATTGGCACAGTGGTTCAGAATGTGCCCAGTTGTACATACTGCTCGAGTTCAGCTGAAGGTCATTCGACGTACTGCAGAGAGAGGGGAGGATCCATCGTGACGCAACTCGATTTGGTTGTCAGTAGTCGCACTGCAAGAGAAGCTGCCGTCAAACCCGGGTTCCGGGAGTTCGTCATATGTGCGCTTGTCCTGATGCTTCTGATCGTGCCGCTGAGCCCAGCCCTCAGCGTGCTGGCCGCTGACCCTCTTGTGCTGGACGGGACCGAGAGCTCGTGGGCGAAGCCGGAGCTGGAGCTCGCCTACTCGTATGGATTGACCTATGCCACGGTGATGAACAGTTTCACCAAGCCGATCACGCGCGAGGAGTTCTGCGTGATCGTCGTGAAGCTGTATGAGAAGCTGACAGGCAAGACGGCCCAGGCAGGCACGTCGCCGTTCACGGACACGACGAATCCCGAGATCATCAAGGCCTACAATCTTGGGGTGGTTCAGGGGACGGGCGCTGGGAAATTCTCTCCGACGCTCTCCATCACGCGCCAGGAGATTGCTACGATGATCTACCGCGCGCTGGGAAAGGCAGTCTATCCGCTCAAGGCGGTCAATCAGACGAATTTCCCATTCACCGACAAGGGGAAGGTCGCGGCCTGGGCGCTGGAGGCCATGGAATTTGCCTATCAGAACGCCATCATGAAAGGCGTCAGTGCCTCTGCTATCGACCCACTCAGCAACACGACCCGCGAACAGGGAATTGTTCTGATCAAGAGAACGTATGAGGCGTTCCGCGGAGCACCCAACGTAAGGGCGACGCTTGTGCTGCCGACCGGCAGGATCATCGTGTCGACCGAGAAGCAGAAGTATCTTGCGTCGCCGTGGCATGGGCTGTTGAACGCTCCTTTCTATGATTCGCGTCTGACGCTGTATGCTGCGACAGGGTCGGCCAAACCAAAGAGCAAACCGACCGACAAGCTGCAGCTCGTGTCAGCTTCTCTGTACTCCAAAGCCGATAACGGTGCGCTCATCGAAAGTACGGGGAACCGCGTGCGGTACTTCGCCTATGCGCTGACACGTGCGACACCGACGAAGGTGGTCTGGCAGGTCGCACGAGTACCGTTTGTCGGCTTTGCGCAGAACTGGCAGGACCCGATCGGGCTCGTTGCCTCGGGTCAGGTGACCGGGATGGCAG
>JAPLGH010000055.1 GCA_026390285.1 Caldisericota bacterium | reverse complement strand
TCAACGGAACAACTCTTACTTCGGTCGGCTATTTCATCAAGAGTGGAGAGTTCAAGGGGGCCGTGACGCGCTATGACATCTCCTACCAGAACGACAAGGACGCGACCAAGCGCAGTGGATTTACGATCGACACCTACGACCTCAACAAATCGCTTGGGATAAAGCTGCCCTGACCGAGTGAGCATTGGAGGCGGCTCTTCGCGGCGTTTCCAGGTTGCTGGAGCCAGTGCCGAGGGGAAATGAAGAAGCGGGGGCTTGCGCCCCCCGCGGTTGTCGTACGGTGGTTGGAGAAAGAAAGTCGGAACCTTCTCATCTAACACGTTGCATATGGTAGCTTGCTCATCAAACTGTGCAAGGGTCTGTCCGAGGGGGGATCCTTCACAATTCGAATGAATCAGTGCCGCAGCAGTGCTATTTAGGTCTCGACGCGTACCCCTTTCCAGAATGCCACATATCTGGTAATGTCGACTGCTTTCGGCTTGGGTTCGAGATACGACCATGCCGCATCCGCGTTGGTTTGTCCGTCCACGATGACGTCGTAATAGCTGGCCGTCCCTTTCCATGGACACTCCGTATGGTACCCGGCATGCTCACGGAGGAACTCGAAGTGCACCGCCTCCGGAGGAAAGTAGTAGTTGTTCTCTACCACAATGAACTTGTCGCTATGTGCAAGTGTTACGCTGTTCCAGATTGCTCGCGCCATGCGTGCCACCCCCTTTGAGGATTGAGTGAAGTATACCATTGACCCGTTGCGTCGCAATGCATGGTTCATGTCAGCCCAGGAAGGCAGGCACGTCGTTGAGACCTCCATCCCCATCAACGGCTTCCGCCGCTTGTAACATTCGGGACAGTTCCCACGTTACACTGGTCACGGGGAGCGAACTGTATAGAATAAAATACCAGTTCTGCACATTCGACGTGAGCAGACGGTCACTCCGTGTGAGAGGATGAACATGGTATCGGAAGCAAGTGTAGAGACTCGCGGCGCTCTCAGACTGAGCCGGGAACAGGTACGTGAACTCTTGCCCCAGAGAGAACCGTTTCTCTTTGTCAACGGACCTGCGGATGTGATTCCCGGTGTCCATGTGGTAGCGCAGGCAATGTATGCGGAGGACAGCTTCTTTTACAGTGGACACTTTCCGGGATTTCCACTGACGCCCGGTGTGATCATCATCGAGACCATGGCGCAGGCATCCTCGCTGATGATGCTGACGATACCATGCTACTCGGGTCAGATCGTCTACTTCGTCGGCATCAGGGAGGCGCGGTTCTTCAAGGCGGTCCTCCCTGGCGCAGTCATCAGACTCACGGGCAGTGTCGTCTCGATGCGGCACGGGGTCGTCGAGAGCAGCATGGAGGCATGGACGGGTGGCGTCCGCGCAGCCGTTGCGATTGTGACATGTACGTTCCGCCCTCATCGTTCTTCTTCCGATCGGGAGGGTAAGGTTGGAGGTTGATGGAGGTCTGTTGATGAAATTGGTTCACTGCAGGGAATGCAACGGCAGCGTCAAGAACGAACAAAAAGTCTGGACATGGTAGCACAGCGTAGCGGCACAGATCGGCTGACCGCCATCATCACCGTCGCCGACCGCATGTGGCGGGGGCTCTTCATCAACTGGCTGGCTGCCAGCTCACTGCTTGTGAATCCGGTGAGGGCATCATTGATGCGTCTCTACGGCATAAGGACCAAAACAAATGGAATCCGGCCCGGCTGCTACTTTGCCGGTCGTGACATCGTCATCGGAGCAGGCACATTCGTCAACTACCGCTGCTTCTTTGACGGTTCAGCTCCTATCCGTATCGGCAAGAAGTGTGGGTTAGGCATGGAAGTGCTATTCTGCACGTCGACACATTTCCTCGGACCAGCGACCGAGAGGGCGGGACGTGTCCATCCACAGCCCATCACCGTGGGGGATGGCTGCTGGATTGGGGCACGTGCGGTCATCCTGCCGGGCGTGACGATCGGCGATGGCTGTGTCATAGCGGCAGGAGCCGTCATCAACAAGGACTGCGCCGCCAATGGTATGTACGCCGGCGTCCCCGCTCGGCGCATCAAGGAGTTGCCGGTACAGGAGTGATGCTGTGGTACGACTGTGCTTGGCCGTTCAGGGGGTAGCATGATGGAGCAGTTTGACAAGGGGTACTTTTTTACGGACATCGGTGCACTGGAGGTCGCCGGCACTGAACGCGGCATCGTGTCGGTGAGGTTCGTCGAGAACGTCGATACGGGAGCGGCCTGCACAACCTCGGTTGTCCAGCAGTGCATCACGGAGCTGAGCCAGTACTTCGGCGGCAGGCGGACGACGTTTTCCGTCCGCCTGAACCCGGGAGGCACGGAGTTCCGGAGGCGGGTCTGGCATGTGTTGCGGAACATCCCGTTTGGACTGACGAAGAGCTATCGGGATGTTGCTGTGGCTATTGACCGTCCCACGTCGGCACGCCCGGTGGGTGGGGCAGTGGGGCACAACCCCATCGCCATCATCGTTCCCTGCCATCGCGTCATCGGCAGTGATGGCTCGCTCACTGGCTACGCAGGCGGTCTCGACCGCAAGCGGTGGCTGCTGGAGCACGAGCGGAGGGTTCTGGCTACTAGAGGCTGAGCACTTCCCGCAGAGGGCTGATGTGCAGGCCAGCCTCATCCAGCGCACGACGGACCGTCTCCAGGATGCGGCACGCTGCAGGATTGTCCCCATGAACACAGATGGAGTCGGCACGTATCGCGATTAGGTCTCTTTGTGCTGTCACGACTGTACCTTCGGCCACCATCCTGACGACGCGCTTGGCGATGGCATCCGGGTCATGCAGGACAGACGCTTCCTGGGCGCGAGAGATCAGTAAACCATCTGCCTTGCAGGCGCGGTCCGCAAAAGCCTCGGCGGCAAAAGGGACACCTGTTTCACGGGCGGCAGACTCGTGCTGTGACCGGGGCAGTCCAAGCAGGATCAGACCGGGCGATGCATCGCGTGTTGCCTGCGCAAGCGCGCGGGCGAGATCCGGGTCCCTGGCCGACTGGTTGTACAACACCCCGGGTGCGCCCCGACAGCGACGCTGCGATGACGCGCCGCTCTCACGGTCGCGAGCATGACCTGCGGGTCGCCTGCGTGAAAGCCGCAGGCGACATTGGCGCTGGTGACATGGTCCAGGATATGTGCGTCATCGCCGAGCGTCCACGCTCCGAAGCTTTCGCCTATGTCGCTGTTGAGGTCAACTGCCATGCCCATCGTCCACCTCCAGAGGAGTTACGTCCCGCCATTCAACCACGTGTTGTATGCCGTTCACGGTTACCTGCAGTGTACCACCTGCACAGCGCTGGTGCCAGATGGCTTGCAGGCGGGTCAATTCGTTCCTTGCAGAGGACCGCCTCTCCAACATGTCTCGTGCCTCATCGAGAGTACACATACGAAAGCGGACAGTGTCACCCGGTTGGCGCTGCGCCAGCCATCCGAGTGCCGCAGAGGCGACGACGAACGGCTTGACATACCCTCCGGTCGTCTGGCGATCCGCTAGCATGATGATGGGCAGACCCGAGCCGGTTACTTCGACGGCGCCCCGGGACGATCTCCGAGATGACGTCCGCATTACCTGCCAGGGTCAGCTGTGGTCCCTCCAGCCGGCAACCCATGCGGTCGCTGTCGTTGCTCACGGTCCATGTCGCGTCCGCGAATACCTGACGCGCACCGGATGTCAGTGCGTCGGTATGTGGACCCGGAAGGACCGGAACCGGCGTGTCCACCGCATAGGACGGTCGCAGCCCAACCGGACAGGAGAACCCACTCAGACGTCTTGCCTCACTTGCCAGAGGATGCAGAGACAGACGGTCTCCCGTACGCAGTGTTCGTCCTTCGAATCCCCCCAAGGCAGACCGCAGCAGCGTCGAACGGCTGCCCAGCACCTCCGCAACGTCGATCCGGCCGGCGAAACACAACCAGGCCCGGCACCCGGGTCCGGTGGAACCGGCCATGGAGAGCACACTACCGGCCCGTACCAGGATCGCAGTCCACGCAGGGGCATCTCGCCCGTCGACCTGCAGGCCCATGTCCGCGCCCGTCACGGCCACCAGAACGTCTATCGTGAACGCCAGGCGGGAACTGGAGAGTGTTATCTCCAGCGCCGCCGCCCCTTTCTCGTTTCCGACTAGAAGGTTCCCAAGTGCCAGCGCCTGGTGGTCCATGACCCCTGAAACGGGGACTCCCAGATGCTGGAGCCCCCACCGGCCATCATCCTGTACGGTCGTCATCATGCCAGGCTCAAGCACGTCGCATCCAGCAACATCATGCCCAATAACATCACATATCTGTGGATAACGTGTGAATTGATGTGAGAGCTGTTCTTCAAATTCTTCGGGGCTGATGGAAGAGAAACAAACGGCGTCTCCTGCCTGCACCAGCGACGGCTGCTCAGGCAAGGGGTCGAACAAGGTGAGAGGTGTGCGACCGATGATGTTCCAGCCTCCCGGGCTGGACACCGGGTAGACGGCCGTCTGTACACCCGCTATCCCCACACTCCCTGCCGGAACGGCGCTCTTGGGTCACCAAACGCGGCGTCGCCAGTTGCGGGTCGAGGCCCATGAGGTAGGGAAGGCCGGGCAGGAACCCCAGCATGGAGCACTGGTAGCCAGTTGCGGCGTGTCGCTGCACGACCTCCTGTTCGCTCAGTCCAGAACGCCGGCAGACGACCTCCATGTCCGGACCATAGGTGCCGCCATAGCACACCGGGATCGTAACGGTCCTGGGCTGGACTGGTGGGACGGCCGTGACATTTCTTGAGGCTCTGGATACAAGTTCCTCGACCTCTCCTCGCGAGACCTCCAGCGGCTGGACAATCAGCCCCAGCGAGCAGTATCCCGGCACCATCTCGACCAGCCGGGCAGGATGCAGCGCTTCGACGGAGTGTCGCAGTGCATGGACGCGCGCACTGGTCGAGGGCGACACATCATCCCCGACAATCGCCAGCCAGCAGCTGTCGCCGTCCTGTACTACCTGCATTTGATCTGTCATGACACCATCATACAGCACTTCCGGGTTCTGACGACGTACCGCATCAGCGTGGTTTCCGTCACCCCAGGACGTGTTCGTCCTCACTCCGTCATTCCCGCGCAGGAGGGAATCCATGTGTTGTGCAGCATACGAAGAATGACGCTCACGGATATCGACATGATTACACGGGTTGTCACGTTGACCCCTCTTGCCACCCGCGGTATGATGCAGTCAGCAGACAGGGGGTGTCATATGGTGCCGCGGGTCATTATCCACAATGCAGTGAGCGCGGATGGACGTATCGACTGGTTTGAAACCGATGTCGGGGTTTTCTATGACCTCGCGGGGAGATGGCACGAGGAGTGCACGCTCGTGGGTTCAGGGACGGTTCTGGCGGCTCCTGAATCGGCAGCACGGGACAAGGGTCCCTGGGAACCGCAGGTCGCCCTCCCGACCGACACGCGTCCGCTGCTGGCGATCGTGGATAGCCGAGGGCGCGTCCGCTGCTGGAAGGCGTGGCTGGCGATGCGCTACTGGAGAGGGGGTGTGGCAATCTGCTCAGACAGCACGCCGGACGATTATCTGCAATACCTGGCAGAGGTGGGGGCCGACTGCATCGTGGCCGGATCTAGGAAGGTCGACATGAGAGCCGCTCTGGAAGAACTGAATGTGCGCTACGGCGTCCAGACCGTGCGCGTTGACTCGGGTGGCACCTTGAACGGTGTGCTCCTCCGTGCCGGGCTCGTCGACGAGGTGAGTATCCTCATTCATCCCGCGCTGGTGGGTGGTACCTCACAGCGTTCGGTGTTTCGGGCCCCAGACCTAGCGTCTCCCGACGGCGTCATTTCCCTCACACTTGTCAATGCTGAATCAATTGGAGATGGTCTGGTGTGGCTGCGCTACAAGGTCGCCGGCAGGAGGAAGAAGACACTCTACAAGGCTGGAAGCAGCTCACGGAGAAGTTGTGTGTGGCCTGGACCATCCACTTGACTCGGCGTGCGTTTCCTCTATACCTGAGACAGGAGAACGTACGAGACGAATGCTCGTCGTGAGCATCGGGGTCGGATGAGAAGTATCCTGGTGGTCTGAATTGGGTACGCCGTAGGTTCCGTACGGTTGTCACAAGGGGGTCTATCATGGTCACCCGCATACCGGCACAGGAACGCCATTTTGTCGACCTGTCATGGATTCAGGCCTATTGGCTCTTCTCGTACGGCGAGTGGTATGTGCCCGGCAACGTGCGCTTGGGCAAGCTGCGCGTCTTTAACGACGACCTGGTCCAGCCGAGAGAAGGCTTCGGGATGCATCCCCATGAGGAGCTTGAGTTGGTCACGATCATGCTGGCGGGGCAGCTGACCATCACCGATGATGCCAGGGAACGCACGATTGTCCATGCAGGCGACGTGCATCGCATTTCTGCTGGCACGGGAACACGACACGCGGAGAAGAACCAGACCAGCGACCCGGCGCGGTACTATCAGGTATGGATCTTCCCGGACGAACCTGACCTGATACCATCGCACGAGCAGAAGGACTTCACACAGGTGTCGCGGCAGGACCGGCTGCTGACGGTGGCTTCAGGCAGGGGGCATCCCGGTGCGGTGATGATGCATGCAGACGCCTCCATCTCGCTTTCGACCTTCTCACCAGCCTTTTCGCTCGAATACCCTGTCACAGTCGACCGGTGTGTCCTGCTGTATGTCACATCCGGATCCATTTCGCTCAACGGTACCCTGTTGGAACAAGGAGACCAGGGACGAGTAAGCATGGAGCCGAAAGTGCTCTCCCTTGCATCGGCAACGGGAGGGAGCTTCGTGCTTGTGGACGTCTCCACCTGACCCCCGTTCCGTTGCTGTTCACAGTGTTACTCCTCGCCGCCCCGAAGACGCCGGTGAGTTCCCCGCCGCATGCAATGCGGCGGGGTTCTCCATATCATGCAATTGCTGGGCACGAAGTGGAGTCAATGTGAGCAGAGGAGTGTAACAATGACCATCATCAGTCTGATCAACAACCTGGCACTGCTGCTGGCGCTGAGCGTGGTGTCCGGATTCATCGGACGGCGCCGGTATCTGGCCCGGTATGTGCCGCTGCTGCAGGGCTTCCTGTTTGGCAGTGTGGCCGTCATTGGCATGCTGCTCCCGCTGATACTTGCCCCTGGGCTGATTTTTGACGGCCGTTCCGTCGTGATCAGTCTGTGTGGCCTGTTCTTTGGTCCCGTCGCGGTTGCGCTTGCCGCTGTGATGGCGACTGTCTTGCGGATCATCCAAGGCGGACCAGGGGTCGTCATGGGGGGTGCTGGTGATTCTTTCCTCAGGTCTGCTTGGCCTGTTCTTCCACGCACGTTATGCCCGTCAGGAGGGGGAAGTCTCCCCAAGACAGCTTTTGGGTTTTGGTCTGCTGGTTCACATAGTTATGCTTGCGCTCACTTCCACTCTGCCCGCCGGCATGAGGCTCGACACGCTCAAGAACATCGGCCTGCCGGTCATCTTGACGTATCCGCTGGCCACTGTCCTGATCGGCAAGATTCTTTCCGATCACGAAGCAAGGGGCCGTTTACTGGAGGAGTTGCACGAGAGTGAATCCAAGTTCCGAACCCTTGCCGAGTCGACGCCTATGGCCATTCTCCTCTACCAGGACGACGAATTGGTATGCGCGAACCCAGCTGCCAGAGAGATCACCGGCTATTCGAGTACCGAGTTGCTGTCCATGAACTTCTGGGACTTCGTCCACCCCGACTACAGGGACATCGTGAAGGAACGCGGGCAGAAGCGGGAGAAGGGTGAAAATACTGTCCAAAGCTATGAGTTCAAGATCATGAGCAAAGACGGAACAGAAAAGTGGGTACGGCTCTTCGGGAGATGGACAGAGATACGGGCGCGCCCCGCCGGGCTCATCACAACACTGGACATCACCGAGCGCAAACAGGCAGAGGCAGAGAAAGCGAAGTTGCACGAACAGTACCGGCAGTCACAGAAGATTGAGTCTGTCGGCCGTCTGGCCGGTGGCGTTGCCCATGACCTGAACAACCTGCTGACACCTATCCTTGGTTTCGGTGGATTGCTTCTTGAAGACTTCGGCTCAGACGATCCACACAGGGAGTTTGTTCAGCAGATCGTTCGTGCTGCCGAGAAATCCCGGGACCTGGTGCGCCAACTTATGGCGTTTGGCCGCAAACAG
>JAPLGH010000064.1 GCA_026390285.1 Caldisericota bacterium | reverse complement strand
CATCGACGACCAGGCGGTCGAGATCGCCAAGCTGTCGCTGACCCTGCGGCTGCTGGAGGGCGAGACCTCTGAGACCGCCGAGCTGTTCACCAGGGGTGGCCGCCAGCGCCTGCTCCCCAAGCTGGAGACCAACATCAAGTGCGGCAACTCCCTCATCGGTCCCGACTTCTACAGCGACAAGCCCGAGAGTCTGTTTGTCGATGAGGAGACCCGCTACCGTATCAACGCCTTCGATTGGAGGGGCACCTTCGGTTTCAAGCAAGTCTTCGACACCCATGGCGGTTTCGACGTCGTGCTGGGCAACCCGCCGTACGTGCGCAGCATTCACCTCAAAGAGGACAACGTCGCACAGTGGCAGTTCTGTCGAACGCACTACGCCACAGCAGCTGATCGTGAATGGGACATCTATCTCGTGTTCGTGGAGAAGGGACTGAGCCTGTTGTGCGCAGGAGGGCGGCTGGGGTACATCCTGCCCAACAAGTTCCTCAACTCGCAGGTGGGCGCCAATCTGAGACAGCTCATTGCAGACGGGCAACATCTAGAGCGACTCGTACACTTCGGAGCCCTGCAAGTTTTCCCGACGGTGACAACGTACACCTGCCTGCTGTTCCTCAATCACGACGGCGTCGACCAGGCAGCGGTACAGCGTTTCACGGGATCAGTCACCGGCAAGTTGGCCGGAACGCCGCTGCCGGAACAGGCTCCCAACCAGTGGCAGGCATCAATGGTCCCAGCCTCATCGCTGACCAGCGCTCCCTGGGACTTCGCGTCATCAGGCGGTAGCGTGCTTGCATCGCTGCGCAAGTGGCCGACGCTGGAGAGTTATGTCGACGTGTTCCAGGGAACAGGAACTCGTGCCGATGGTGTCTTTATGCTCAAGGAGTTGACACGTGACGCAACAAATGTGCACGCCTGGTCTGAGTATCTTCAGAAAGAAGTTACGCTGGAGCCAACATTCCTGAAGCCAGCACTCCGCGGCCGCAGCATCGGCAGGTATGAGATTGTCGCTCACGACCTGCTTCTGGTGTTCCCGTACCAGAGAGTTGGCGACAAAATGATCCTCGTGCCAGACAAGACCCTTGCGGCTGAGGCACCGATGACTATGGCCTACTTGCGGGCCTGCAAACCCCGCCTCGACGAGCGTGAAAATGGCAGGTTCAAGAACGAGCAGGGCTGGTATGCGTATGGCTATCCACGCAGCATGAACC
The DNA here is from genome assembly GCA_026390285.1 of Caldisericota bacterium. GTDB lineage: Bacteria > Caldisericota > Caldisericia > Cryosericales > Cryosericaceae > Cryosericum. The sequence continues at coordinate 8,729 of JAPLGH010000064.1, read as the reverse complement.
GGTTTGATAGGATCAAGATCGTCTTGCCAGATGTCTGCAATCGGGGTAAGTGCTGGCTCGAAGACAGCCCACATTGGCTCATCGACTCAGCCTATGGCATTGAACTTCATGATGGCTGCAATCTTGATCTTCGCTACGTCCTCGGTATTCTCAATTCGCCACTGCTGACCTACTTCCTGCATGAGACAGGGACCGCTCTTCGCGGTGGGTACTTCCGCATGAAGACAGCTTATCTCAACCCGTTCCCTCTACGCCCTATCGACTTCAGCAATCCTGCCGACAAGGCGCTGCACGACGAAATGGTTCGTCTCGTCGACCAGATGCTGACGCTTCATCGTCAGCTCGCAGCCACCGGCACCGACCGCGAGAAGTCCGGTCTTCAGCTCCAGATCGCCGCCCTCGACCGCGCCATCGACTCCCTCGTCTTCCGTTTGTATGACATCGGCCCAGATGAGGTACGTTCGATCCTGTCATTGCCTTGACGTCCCGTCATGACAGACGAATGTTCTCCGAACTTGCCTGAGTCAGTAGAGAACTTGCTCGCCAAGCTGGGCCAGCTCAAGGATCAAGTCACCCAACAGCTTGTCAGTGCTTGGACAGCGGATGAAGATCGAATCTTCTCTGCTGATCTGGTTGCCCTGGGGGTGGCTCGCAGGACATATGCTCTGGTTGACGGTTTCGTGGCTCTGGTCAGACAGAAGAATCCGCTCTGTTGTGGAGCGCTCTTGAGACTCCAATTGGATACTGCAATGCGTTTCTATGCCCGTTGGCTAGTAGACAAGCCCGAAGAAGTCGCGTTGGCGCTTCTTGACGACCGTCACCTTGACAAGATGAAGTCGCGCGATGGGAAGTGGCTGACAGACGCCTACCTTCACGAGCAGCTGTCAAAGCAGTGCGGTGATTGGGTTAGTCGGGTGTACCGGAATACGTCGGGGTTTGTTCACTTCACGGGAAGGGCCATGCTGGATGCCCGCACAGACCATGATGCTGCTACCGGACGCGAGAGCGTGAGCCTTCAAGGTCCCGGACGCATCTGGACAGAACCAGAGATGGTCGAGATGGTTTCGGCATTCGTGGAGTCCGTTGGCATCACAGTGAATCTGCTGTATTCGTGGTCCTGTACGAAATCGCTAGTCGCCGTACAACGAGTTGAGAACGAGCATGAGGCCACTCAGCACTCAACAGAATTGCACAATACCTAAGAACACTCCATGGGCACTGCAGATGCGAAAGACGCAAGAATCGCAACCCGACATATAGAGCATCGTCTCTCACTACCAGGGACACTTCACGGCCAGACAGGTCTTTAAGGTCGACGCCTCCAAGTAGGCATCTGTTGTCTCATCTACAGTGTACACGTGGTCGCAGTATCGGTGTACACACCCACCGCCAAGACGAAGGACTGGCGACATCGGACACGCCGGACTCTGGCACACACGCCCTTTGAAGAAAGGCCACATCCCTGCGTTACCGAATTCGCGATCACGCCAGCGGGTGCCACGGAATTCGTCTTGGCAGTTTACAATTTGCATATTACTGTCATATTGTAAATCGTCGGTGCAGCAGATTAGTGAGTTGCGCCTGAGGCTTTCCCATACGGCAATATGGTGGTGCGAGATGAAGATCGGCAGCAGATTGCGCGTAGCACGCAAGCGGAAGAGACTGTCCGTATGGAGGTTAGGCGAGATGGTGAGGATAAGCGGAGTTGCTGTATCCAAATATGAACGTGATCTGGACATGCCGAGTTCAGGCGTGCTCATGCGGCTGTGCCAGGCGCTGGATCTCAGCCTGGAACGACTGTTCCGATCGACCGCGGTTGTGCTGTCAGAACCAACATACTGCAAGCATTTGGACCTGTCGCTCAAAGACCGCAAAGCCATCATGGCGGCTGTCCAGGGCGAGGCCGAGCGCTACAGCGAAGCTGAGGAGCTCGTGCAGCACCACGAAAGGTTGAAGTTACCTGCACTGAGCGTCACCGATGCCATGGACGTAGAAAAGGCTGCAGAGAGACTACGTGCTGAATGGTGCATTGGTCTTGATGCCATTTCTAGTATGGTCGCTCTGCTGGAGGATCACGACATCCAGGTCGTTGAGCTGGATTCCAATTACGACTTCGATGTCTGTGCTCTGGACTCCGACGGTCGCCCGTTCATTGTCGTGCGCGCTGAAGCTCCAGCGGATCGAGTCCGATTCACTCTTGCCCATGAACTGGCTCACCTTGTTCTGACGCACCCGTCAGGCAAGCTACCGGAGCGGTTGGCCAACCGCTTTGCCGGAGCGTTTCTTGTTCCTGGGGATACTGCATTCCGCGAACTCGGTGAACATCGTGACCATTTGAGTGCGGTCGAACTGCAATGGCTCAAGACAAGATACGGGTTCACCATGAGTGCCTGGATTCGTCGTGCAGGTGACCTCAAGATCATCTCTATCGCAGAGAAGACTCGATGGGCGAAGAAACTGAATCAGCTGGGTTGGAACGTAGAAGAACCCTCATGTGGACTCTCCCCTGAAAAACCACAGCGTATAGAGCGCATGGTCGTGCGCGCGTATGCTGAGGGCGAAGTCACGGGGACGCGTGCAGCCGAGTTGCTTGGCTGGAGCCTGGAGAGAATTCTTGCCGATGGTCATTCTTGGCGCAACATGCCCCGCGCGGCCGAACCACAGAATACCAGCTACCACCCCTAAACCAGACTTCTAGAAATCTAGAATTCTAGAATTCTTGACTTTCACCACTCTTGGGTTATATACATAGGAGGAAGGTATGGGGAAGAAACGCTTGGTGCTTTTGCCGGAGGTACTTGAGTTCCTGCGCGAACAGGATACTGCGGTTCAGATCAAATTCTGGGCTATCGTCGAAGAACTGGAGAGAGATGGGGAGCTGTTCATGCCCCATGGCAGGAAACTGGAGCGGAATCTCTTCGAGGTAAGAGTCATTGAGCCAGACGGCAGAATCAGGGTCTTCTATGTGTATGAAGGTGTGAACCAACTATTCGGGGTCCATGCGTACAAGAAGGCAACTCAGAAAACGCCACCGAGAGAACTACGAGTCGCCCGCTCCCGGAGAGCAGCCTTGGAACGACGTCTGCAGGAGGAGAACCATGAAGGACATACGTGACATGACGACCGACACGGAAGCGTATCGGTCGGAAATCAAGAAACTCATTGAGACTGATCCGAAGGCGCGGCAGATCTACATCGAGATGAAAGCCGAGTTATCGGCAGCGCGGCAGTTGCGTGAGCTACGCAAGAGCGTCGGACTGACTCAGAGAGTTGTGGCTGAGCGTATGGGAAGATCCCAGGAGTACGTGTCGAAGATTGAACATGCTGGATCTGATCTCGAGTACAGCACTATCGTCCGCTACGCGTTGGCCTGTGGGGCCAAGCCCAGGAAGTTGGAATTCGACCCACTCTGAACGACAATCAACTGGCCAGGAGCATCTAACCGAGTCTCGTTCATGCACAGATGGTACGCGAGAAGTCTACCGGAAACGGTTCATTGCACTACTGTTCGTGGACGGTACAATGGTACAGTTAGCGTAACCTGAAGGAGTCGTCGTGGCGAGATCAATTGTGGCGCAAGTGGAACCAACGATACTGGAGTGGGCTCGTCTGACGTCGGGGTATTCGATGGAGGAAGCGGCCAAGAAAATCAATGTCACGCCTGTAAGAGTTGGTGCTTGGGAGTCCGGAGCCCAGAGTCTGTCCATGCCACAGCTCCGCCAATTGGCGGACGTCTATGATCGGCCCCTCGCCGCCTTCTATCTTGCGTCGCCACCCAAGGAACCCAAGGCACTCCATGATTTTCGCCATGTAGCGAAAGGTGTGTCGCGGCCGTCATCACCAGAGCTCATCGCCGAAATGCGTCAGGCACGCTATAGGCGTACGGTTGCACTGGACGTCTACGATCAACTCAATGACAAACCTCCTCGCTTCACACTGAGAGCTAGCATGAACGAGGAGCCCGTCACTGTCGCAGCGCGCATACGTGATTTGATGCACTTGGTCGGAATCCAGAACGGGCGTGCAGTCGATGCCTACAGAGCGCTGGCTTTGTTGCGTGTCTCAGTCGAGCAGTGGGGCATCCTGGTCTTCCAGATGTCCGGGGTGGAGGTTGCAGAGGCACGTGGTTTCTCGTTGGCAGAATCGTCCTTGCCTATCATCGTTCTAAATGCCAAAGATTCGGTCACGGCACGCCTCTTCACGCTGATGCACGAACTGGCGCACGTCATGTTGCGTGATGGCGGTATCTGCGATCTAGGAGACGACGACGTGGAGGTCTACTGCAATGCCGTTGCGGGCAGTGCTCTTGTCCCTGCTGACCTTCTGCGTCAGGCCCTTGAGACATCCGAGCACAGAAGTGGCACAACTTGGAACGATGCTGAACTTGAGGACCTCGCCCATCGTTTCACGGTGAGCCCTGAAGTAATTATGAGACGCCTCCTGGATGCGGGGCTAACGACTCAGAAAGCATATCGGTCCAAGCGGGACGAGTATCTCAAGCGCTATGCAGAAATGCTCAGGAGAAAATCCTCAGCACCAATTCCTCAGCCGGTCCTCGTCCTGAGCCGCGCTGGGCTCAGTTTTACACAGTTGGTGCTGGAGGGCTACCACCAGGACCGGCTGACCCTGAGCGATGTATCCAACTACCTCAACGTCAATCTGAAGCACCTCCCGGAGATCGAACGTCGAGTAACAAAGCGAGTTCTTTCGCTGAGGACCGGAGTTTGATCTACAGCATCGACACCAACTTCCTTATTGGAGCTTGGGTTCGGCACTACCCACCCGACGTGATGCCGGGATTCTGGAAGGAACTCGAGCATCTTGCACAAATCAAAGCAGTCTTTGCCTCCATTGAGGTCTTCAATGAACTGAAACGCATGGATGATGGCATCTCCAAGTGGGCTAGGCAGCACAAGAGCATGTTCGTTGAACCCGAGAAACAGGTTCAGGACGAAATGAAGATGATCATGAACCGTTTTCCTGGTCTCTCCAACCTGGACGCTGGAAGATCCGTTGCAGATCCGTGGGTCATTGCTCTTGCGAAAGTCCATGGTGGCGTTGTCGTGACTGAGGAAAAACGACACCCTGGCAAGCAACCACACATTCCTGATGTCTGCGACTCCCTAGGGATCATCTGTATGGATATTCTCCAATTCATCCGCGCTCAGAAATGGGTCTTTGAACTGAAGAGCACTCCATAGCTCAACCACCGTGCAACGCTGGCATCCACCGACATTCAGGAGATGGATGGGTGCATCACCTGAGAACCATCATTGACGTCGCTGCCACTGAGACTATGTCCCCCGGACTTCTTGAGTAGGCTGTACGCCATGGTTTCCAGCGGACTCGTGGAGCGGGACGATCTGATCAGTGCGGCTAAGTTAGACGCGCGGTCGCCTTTCGCGGAGATCGTGCTGGGTAACGTCTCGTTGCACCGCCGAGCGACCCAGCATAGAATGCCGCCACGAAATACTGCGTCATCGACGCGTTTGCAGGCATTCTGGCCAAAGGGCCCGAAGAGGAGGTTTGACATGCCATTGAAGAAGGGGTACGGCAAAAAGACGGTTGGAGAGAACATCAAGACCGAACTCAAGGCTGGCCGTCCTCAGAAACAGGCCATAGCAATTGCACTTTCTGTTGCAAGGAAGGCCAAGAAGAGTCACGGCAAGTAGCAGGACGTGCGTGAACAGTCGGAGCATCTGGACAAGCTCGTCAGCGCAGACTGGAGCCGCAGGCAAATTGAGCAACGGCTTCAGGATAACCTCACAGAGGCCTTGCTATTGTGTCTCAGGAACAATGACGTTGCGCGAACAGGCTTCTCGTCATAGAATGCTGATATGACCTACTTCATCATCGACGCGTTCACAGACAAGGCATTTGCCGGGAATCCTGCAGCAGTGTGTCTTCTGGAGAGACCGCTGACTACCGAGCTCATGGCGTCCATCGCACGAGAGATGAACCTGTCGGAGACAGCGTTCGTCCGGCGTGAGGGCGACGCGTGGCGCCTGCGGTGGTTCACGCCGGCAGTCGAAGTGCCGCTGTGTGGCCACGGGACACTGGCCACCGCACGCGCGCTGCACGAAGCAGGGCTCGTCACCGGTGACAAGGTCCATTTCAACAGCCTGAGTGGGGAGCTTGCCGCCCGATACCAGGGTGACTGGATCGAGCTCGACTTCCCATCGCTGCCCCCTTCGCCTGCGCCCGTCCCTGCAGGAATCCTCGACGCCCTGAGGCTCGACGCGACTCCCCGCTGGACTGGTATCAACTCCCACCATTACTGGCTGCTCGACGTCGGGTCAGCCGCCACTGTGCGCGCACTTGCACCTGACCGTGCAGCCACGATGAAGCTCGACATGCCGGGCATCGTCGTGACAGGAGCGGGCGACGCGCCGTATGACTTCACATCCCGCTTCTTCGCACCCGCCGACGGCATCTTCGAGGATCCGGTCACGGGTTCCGCACATGCGGCACTAGCCCCCTACTGGGGCAACGTACTCGGGAAGACCGATTTCGTGGCGTACCAGGCATCTTCACGTGGCGGCATCCTGAAGGTGCGCCTCGCAGGCAACCGTGTACTCATCGCAGGCAGGACCGTCGTGGTAGCAACAGGAGACCTGCTCATTCCCTGAAGCGTCATCCGCGAGAGCACATCGGCAGACGTGAGAGAAGGATCCTCCATGAGCGCTCCAGCGCTGAACTTCAGACCCGCGACACCAGACGACGCGCCGTTCGTGGCACCTCTTCTATATGACATCGCGCGCAGAGACCTCGACGGGCTGTTCACGGGTCTTGCTGCCGGGCTGTCACCTCTTGATGTCGTCGAGAAGTTCTACCGGGCTTCGGGCGGAATGCTCTCCTGGCGCAACACGGAAATCGCACTCCACGATGATCTCCCGGCCGGCCTTATCACTGCATACAGTGTGGCGTCGAGGAATGGCAGTGCCACCTGGCTGGCTCGAGCAGCTGGACAGCTGGGAGCCCACGCCCTCGTGCTCCTTGCCTGGCGTGGAGTGGTCGTGGCCAGAGCGCTACAACGCAACCTGCCCGGCAGCTGGTATATTGCTTTCGTGGGTGTGGACCCGCTGCAGCAGTCGCTTGGCATCGGTTCCTCTCTCATCGCGAGATCCATTCAGAATGCTCGCACGTCAGGGTGTTCCTGCGTCGAACTGGATGTCGACGTCGACAACCCGCGCGCCCAGGCGCTGTATGAGCGGCTCGGATTCCGTGTCCTGCGCACCGACCGCCGGAGAACATCGTCCATTATGGTCGAGAGTCGCCGAATGATCCTGCGGCTGCAGCAATGAGTCACACAGCTATGCGCAGCCTGTTAGCCCAGCAGTCGTAGGGCTGCGACAACCTACAGGCAAGAACAATACTAGATTCTCGCATGCGCGGCAGAGCGCCACTCCCATGACACCAACATGCAGAACACCCTCGGATACAAAAACATCCTTGGGCTCGTGGGAAGCACCCCTCAGAAGCACCCCTCGTATTGGACTAACATACTCGGGGGCCTTGAAGAACACCTCGCATCTTGGACAGAAGGATGCGAGGGACAAAAGGGCTCGGGGGAATGACGGATGAGAGGACCAGGGCCAAGGATGGGAATGATGCACTGAAGAAGTAGCTTCCAATCGTGTCTTGCCTTGACTTGTGAAGACAATGTGAATATCCTGATAAGGAGAATGCGTGTCATCTGCGTCGTATATATGACAGGACATTGACACGACACCACCCCAGCGCGGGGCAGGCAAGAAGGATGGAGGAGGCACGAGCATGGCACGGGTGACACTGGTCTATCCTGACTATACGACGACACGGCTCTACAGCAAACCACAGACGGTGAGGGTGGACCGCGGGGGCTGGTATGCCGAAGGGCTGGCGGCCCTTTCCGCGACGCTCAAGCAGGCCGGCCATACGGTGAGCCTTCTGCATGTGACCCAGCCACCGACGCGGGAGGACTTCGTCACGCGTCTCACGGCGACGCATCCAGACGTCATCGGGTTTTCCGTACGCACCAGCGCTTTCCCATCAGTCAGCGAGTGGACCGGTTGGGCAAGGGATGCCGTCCACGCACCCATCGTATGGGGCGGCTATCATGCCTCGCTCGCGCCCGAGCAGTGCATGAGTGTCGCTGGTGTCGATGCTGTCGTGCAGGGCGACGGCGATTTGGTGCTACCTCGGCTGGTGGACGCCTGGGTCACCGGCAGGACTCCCCAGGGCATTCCCGGCGTCTGGTGGCGCGACAAGCAGGAGCTCCGCCATGAACCGGTCGGTCCCCTGGTGGCAAACCTCGACGAGCTGCCGATCCCCGATTTCGGCCTGTTCAACCGCAGCCGGCTGATTGCCACACGCACGCACATCGCACTCGGTATGTTGTCGCGCGGGTGTCCCTATAGCTGCACTTACTGCACCAACCACGCTTTCCGCTCCCTGTACCCCAATACGAAGGACTATCACCGATCACGGTCTCCCGAGGGGGCCATCGCCTACATCCAGGCGCTGCGCACGTGGTACCCCGAAGTCCGCGAGTTGCGGTTTCTAGACAACGTCTTCGGCATCTCCGTCGACTGGCTTGCCCGGTTTGGAGAGCTGTACAAGCACGAGGTCGGCCTCCCGTTCGCCTGCGACCATCGCGCCGAGTTGCTGACCCAGGATACCGTCCGGCTGCTGGCCGACATGGGCTGCACACAAGTCTACCTGGGCATCGAGTCGGGCGACGAGGAGCT
>JAPLGH010000025.1 GCA_026390285.1 Caldisericota bacterium | reverse complement strand
TGTCTTGATGCCGGCGAAGAAGCCTGCTTCATAGCGCTGAACCGGCGGAACGGCAATACCACCGATGTAGCCGATCTTGTTGGCCTTCGTGGCGTAGCCGGCAATGGCGCCGACAAGGAACCCGCACTGCTCTTCCTTGAAGAGGTAGTCGACAAGGTTGGGGAGGTCAGGGAGAGGTGCAAATGTAGTGGGATCGGAGGGCACAGCGTCGATGAGCATGAACTTGACGTTTGGATGACCCTTGGCGACCTGGTAGATAGCATCAGCAAGCATGAACCCAACACCGATGATGAGCTTGCAGCTCTCATCCTCGGCGAGCTTGGTGAGGTTGGGGATGTAGTCCGTCTGTTCCTTGGACTCAAGAACGACAGGCGTGATGCCGGGGATCGCAGTGATGTTCTTGTCGGTAAGATCGGGGGCATTGTCGGCCAGTGACTGTGCATAGTCTGCGTCAGACATGGCACTGTAGCCGCCGCCCTTGACGTAGGACTTCTTGGCAGCCCAGATCTGGAGGCCGCGCAGGGCGGAATCGTTGAATGACTGGTCGCCACGGCCACCGACGTCGGTGACAAGGCCGACCTTGATCTCGTCCACAACCGGTGCAGCCTTCTTGCATCCACTGAATACGGACGCAGCAAGAACAACGATCAGCAAGACAGAAAGCAGTCTTCTCATGTGTTCTCCTCCGGGACAGTACAGATTTACGCCATCATAGCCTGAAGCGTCGTCTGGCTCATTTGCATGGTACTGACGATAAGCGCAGTGGTCGAAGCGGGCTTTGGTTTCATGAGAGGCTTCTCATCGGCATATGCTCCCGTGTCCGTCTGGGGCGGCAATCTGCAACACAAAACCCCCGGCTTGAAGCCAGGGGTTGGCAGTCAATGCTGAAGTAGAGTCTAGTAGCCAGTCGGAGGGGTCCAGGCTGGAACTTTGGTTGGGTCTTCCGGAGGAGTGATCTTGCCGTCGATGATGTCCTGACGAAGGGTGTTGATCTTGGCAATCTGGGCGGCTGACAGGACCTTGGCAACGTTGCCCTGGGCCCAGCCAACGCCACCGTTGCGGAGAGACAGGGTGATGACGCCAGGCGTGAAGGTGCCGTCGACCATGGACTTGACGGAAACGTAGGTAGCGAAGTCGACGTGCTTGAGAGCAGATGTCAGCGTGCCCGCAGGGTACTCTTGCCCATGTCGACGTCGACGCCGATGCCCCACAGACCCTTATCAGGTCCGCCGGCTTCCTTGATGGCTTCGAACATGCCGTTGCCAGTGGCTCCGGCAGCGTGGAACAGGATGTCGCACTTCTGGCCGAGCATTGTCTCGGCAATCTGCTTACCCTTCTGCGCATCGGTGAAGCTGCCAGCGTAGACGTCGGGCACATTCTTGCCGTCGGTGCCATAGGCAGTCTTGTTGGTTGTCTTGATGCCGGCGAAGAAGCCTGCTTCATAGCGCTGAACCGGCGGAACGGCTGTCTTGATGCCGGCGAAGAAGCCTGCTTCATAGCGCTGAACCGGCGGAACGGCAATACCACCGATGTAGCCGATCTTGTTGGCCTTCGTGGCGTAGCCGGCAATGGCGCCGACAAGGAACCCGCACTGCTCTTCCTTGAACAGGAAGCAGACAAGATTGGGCAGGGTTGGCAAATTCGCAAATGTAGTGGGGTCGGAAGGAACGGAATCGATCAGCATGAACTTGGTCTGCGGATGTTCCTTGGCGACCTGGTAGATAGCATCGGCAAGCATGACCCCAACACCGATGATGAGCTTGCAGCTCTCATCCTCGGCGAGCTTGGTGAGGTTGGGGATGTAGTCCGTCTGTTCCTTGGACTCGAGGATAACTGGAGCAACGTTTGTGAGAGGAACAATACCCCGGTCACTAAGGTCAGGAGCGTTGTCGGCCAGGGACTGCTTGTACGCGGCATCGGTCATGGTCGTGTATCCGCCGCCCTTGACATAGGACTTCTTGGCGGCCCAGATCTCGAGGCCACGCAGCGCCGAGTCGTTGAAGGACTGGTCGCCACGGCCACCGACGTCGGTGACAAGGCCGATCTTGATATTGGTGGTGATAGGAGCCTTGGAGGTGACGCTGACCACATGGGTGGTTCCATTCCAGCCGACAACCAACCCGGACTTCTCAGAAACGAAGCGAATCGGGATCAGTGTGCGATCGGCCTTGGAGATGTAGGGGGCTGCATCCATGACGACGGGGTCACCATTCACCTTCGCGGTCATTGAACCAATGACAAACTCGAACTGCGTAGCACCGAGGAGGACGCCTACCGTCTTGGTGGCGGCATCATAGTTGACGTCGGCGCCAAAACTCTCACCCACCAGACGAATTGGCACGAATGTGCGCGAGCTTGTGATCTCCGGGGCCTGATCACCCGTCTTGGTAATCCCATTTAGCGTGTAGTTGAGCTTGCCGATCGTCAGAATGAGAGAGGTCGTCGTTGCAGCAGTAGCGGTGGATACACCAGCAGTGAGCCCTGCAATCATTGCCAGGACGACGAGAAGCGAAACAATTCTCTTCACGTTTGCCTCCATAGTAGGATGTGGTACACCTCGGGGCACATGTCAACGCTCCATCAATAAGCCTAGGCATAACGCCCCTTCGGTCAAGACGTACCGGGTACGATCGTGGCGTTTGCGACTCGTCGACGCCGTCGCCATCCTGTAATGAAGAAGAAGGACCTATTCACAGGAACACGAGGAGCGTGGTGCCAACTGTCCAGAATCTGGTCAGAGAGGAGCAGATGACTGGTCAGTTTGGGCGATCAGGCTGGTCTGGCACTAGCGAGGCGTCTAGATATACAGCAGGCGGCCCTCGACCTCTGCGCTGAGGTTCTGGTGGTTGCGCAGGTATTCCTCGACGACGTCTCTGCCGGATGTCGCGAGCAGGCGGGGCTTCTCCAGCTGCGCCAGTTCCTCATTCGTCAGCTGCAGCCCGACGGTTGAGTTCTTGTAGTGGTAGCCCTGCAGACAGATGGAGTACCGGGAGGAGTCGTCAACAGGCTTTCCGTTCAGCGACAGTGACACCAGCGCATGCTTCGCCAGGTCGTAGATCGCCTTCACACCCTTGTTCACCTGGTAGTATTCGCCTTCGCCATTGCGATTCTCTGGACGCATGAACCCGGCGAATGCCTGCCTGAGTTGTGCACCGGTCACCGTGAACCGGGTGACAGAGTCGTCGTAGGGAAACAGTGCCAGGTAGTCGCCCAGCGTGACGACAGGACCCAGTTCCGTCTTGCGAATGCTGCCGCTGCCGATGAACGCAACGTCGACGCCGGTCTTCTCCTGGATAGCGTCTGTGAACAAGTCCCCAAGCTCCGTCTCGCGCGTGCGCTCCGGATGTGTGAGTGTGCGTGTGAACTTGGAGATGATACTGCCATACTTCTTGTCGACGATGTCCTTGAACCCGTCGATGAATGCGGTGAGCTTCTCATCAGGCTGGCAGTTCGCGTTGTCGATCGGGACCAGCTTCCAGGTCCAGTCGACGATGCTGTTGGTGTCGTCGTCCACGGTGATGTCGAACCGGCCGATCTGGTCGGTACCGACCCCAGCCTGTGCGATCAGGACGTTGTTGACGATGGCAGGCTGCTCCAGGATGGTGTGGCTGTGCCCCCCGATGATCATGTCGACGCCCCACGCAGGGTTCAGCAGGCTCGCAAGCTCCTTGTCGGACTCGAAGCCGATGTGGGTCAGCAGGACGGTCAGGTCGATATCGTCGGTCTTGTAGGCGTTGCAGATCTTCCCGACCTCGGCGGCAGCCTCCTGCAGCGTGATGAACGACGACAGCATGTTGTCGGTCTTCAGCATGTCCATGACCTTCTCCGTGATGATCCCAATGAACAGGATGTCGAAGCCGTCGACGTTCTTCACCACGTACGGCTGGAACAGACGCTTGTTGTATTGGGTGATGTAGAGGTTGGCGTTGACGATGGGGAAATTGGCAATCTTCTCCAGGAACAGCAGGTGCGGCAGTCCATAATCGAACTCATGGTTGCCCAGCGAGGCGACGTCCGGCGACAGGTAGTTCATGATCTCCATCGTGCTGATCCCTTTGTACTCGGCGTCGATGAGAGACCCCTGGACCATGTCGCCGGCAATGCAGTACACGACATTCTTTTCTTCACTGCGGACCTGGTTGATGTACCCGGACAGCAGTGACAGGCCACCGATCAGGTGACCCTCTTCGCCGCGCATCTCTGCGAGGAAATCGCCGTGCATGTCGTTGCTGTGCAGAATGGTGAACCGTTTCCTGATACCCATCGTGACCTCCTGTTGAGAGTGGCGGTGAGAGACACTGGGCACATTCTCAGGGAAAGAGTCTCCGTGTCAAGCGCCAGCCACTATTCATGCGGACCGGTCGCTCGATAGGGTCGCCCCCGCCTCCTGACCATTGCCATGGGTGCGTGGCCGGGTATGATGGACCAAAAGGACTGGAGGCGACTGTGGCAACAATTCAGGACTTTGAGCAACTCGACATCAGGACGGGGACGATCACGGTGTGCGATTCGTTTCCCAGGGCCCACAAGCCCGCGTACAAGCTGACGATTGATTTTGGGCCAGAGGTGGGCGTCAAGCATTCCAGTGCCCAGATCACTGCTCTCTACGCGCCGGAGCAGCTTGTCGGCCGGCAGGTGCTGGGGGTCGTCAACTTTCCCAGCCGTCTCGTGGCAGGGTTCACCTCGGAAGTGCTGGTCCTCGGCGTCTATGCACCCGAGGGCGTCGTGCTCATTATTGCCGACCGCCCAGTACCCGACGGTCTCAGGCTCGGCTGATCTGGAGGCGTTGTGCAACAGCGCGCTGGGCCTATCATGTGAGAGAACCTCAATCAGGAGGCAACCATGGACGAAGACAGAAAGACCTTTTACATCGGCACCGAGGTGGATCCGGCGACTGGTCAGGCTGGAACCCCTGTCCTGTATCCAGGCAAGGACCTGACGACGCACGGCATCATTGTCGGCATGACCGGGTCAGGCAAGACGGGCTTGTCCATCGACCTCATCGAAGAGGCCCTGATCGACGGAGTCCCTGTGATTGCCATCGACCCCAAGGGCGACCTCGGCAACCTGCTCCTGACATTTCCGGGC
>JAPLGH010000177.1 GCA_026390285.1 Caldisericota bacterium | reverse complement strand
CTGCACGCAGACTTCCAAGCACCGTTCCGAACGCCGCATCCACGGCGTAGTACACTCGGTTCCAGTTGACATCAGGGTATTCGATAATCAGCATGCCATTGTCGCTCGCCACCTCAGCCGGGATCGGCGCCGCAGGATCGGCCCCCCCTTTCTGATAGATGTCGTCGAGGAGTGCGTTGATCTTCTCTGGCCACGTTATCGAAGGCGAAGGTGCTGCTGTGTCGATGCAGGCGATCTTGCCATGTTCATGAACGAAGTAGAGGAGCGGTCCGATACGTGCAACACTCGGACCAATGACCGCGAAAAGGGTTCCGCCAAATCCAGACAAATCACCACACCGTATCCATGTTGCTTTCCCGCCGTTCATGCGAAGGAACCAGAGTGAGTCCGGGGTGTTGATCGGTGCGTTGGCTTTCGAGGCCTCAACGAGCACGAATCCATCGCGAATACTACCGCTTCCATACACGATGCCAATCTTCCACATGCCGGAGGGAACAGGAACAGTGAGCCTCTGATCCTTGGAACCAGAGGCAAGAGCGTGTTGTACTATCGTCAGGGTCACGCCGTCTATCGTCTTCCCAGTCTCAGACACGAAGAGTTCACTCGGCGCAGCGACAAAGGCCTTCTCCTCTGGCACGTACCAATGCACCATGGAGTCATTCGTGGCAGGCGCGTCCTGTGTAACAGGCGCATATTGCATTCCCACAGGGAGGGCGAGAAGTGAAATGTCCTTCGATGTTGCTATCACGCATGGCACCCTGTCCCGGTAACTCCATTGTTGAACGGCAAGAAGGGGCGAACCGGAACACCAGAGCAGCATGCGTCCCCAGTCGTCGACATCATTCACGTGCAAGACGGCTGTGCCCGAACCCCGCAACGTATTCTGCGCGACATCCCACGTGAAGGGCACTGCATCGTACTGCGTTGATGGAGCATTCAGGTCCCCTGACGAAGTCACATTGGTTCTCTCCATCATGCTGATCCTGGCAGATGCCCCTGAAGCCAGGGACTCGGCATTGGCATACGCCTGCGCCACGGTTACTCTGAGGGAACGGATACCTGCTAGCGACTCGGCTGCAGGGACGTAATTGCTCCCCTTCACTCCGTTGTCCACGTACACTTGGAGAGAACTGGCATCAATACTGCCGGCAGCATCCACATTTGCAACAACCTTGATCACATAGGACGTCTCGCTTGGAACGTTCATGGCGTGTTCAATCGTGCCACGCCAGTAGCCGATGTCGTCTTCAACGGCCTTCCTGGCAGCAGCGGACAGTGCAGTGCCGTGATCCTGAAGGTAATGAAGTTCTCCGGCAAGGACCGGCTGAGCGTCCACCGGCCCGCTATTCAGGGCATCCATTGCCTCGATTGTCATCAGAGCTTCGACCTTGCCTCCCTGGACCTGATTGCTGCTGACCGTGATCGCAGGCTGACGCGTCATGTGATGGTTTCCGGCCGCTGCTGCCTCTTCAGCGAAGGAACGTGCCGCAGCGAGGAGCAGTTGGTTCTTGACACTGTCATCCGGGTTCTGCTGGAACTCAGCAGCCGCAGGAATGTAGATCAGAGGGTAGTCCTGCCAGGGATGCTGGAGGACTGCTGCCACGTCATACGACCGCCCCACGATGATCTGGGGATACCCCGGGCCACCGTACACGACGGTGCCGTCAGCGAGTTTCTCTGTCTTCTCTGAGAGAGGAGTGCAGAGATAGAGATATCCCATATATCCAGGTTGCTGTTCGAACGTGGTAGGAGAGAGAATCTCCACTCTGATGGTTCTCGTGTCCAAGACATCCAGCACCTTCACGGTAGCCGAGAAATCTGTGGTATACGTGCTCGTTCCATTCAAGACGAAAGCAGGGACGTTTTCGGTTGCGTATATCGTTGTCCCTTTCTTGATCTGGGTGGCCATGTCATCGCCGACAGGAACGCTCATTGTGGATGTTCCATTGGGTCGAAACCAGAAATATGCGCCGACGGAGATAAGAAGAAGCACTACCACCCCGACAGCGACAAACCTTACCAGTCTGCTCGTATTCATGCTATGCGCCTCCAACACGTTCCATCAACAAGGGCGTTGGAGTGATACCTGATCACCAGCGCCATCAGCGCGCCACATCGTTGCGGCATCGCAGCGGAAATCTCTCTTTCCATAATTAGTATAACGTGCTAGTTGTGCATATGGCAGGCATCAATAGAGAAGAGACGGGAACCAGTACCTCATTCCGCCCGAGACTGTCCAGGGACGAACGTGTGGTGATAGCCACAGACGCTGACGCAATCGGACATTGCAGCACCTTGACGTCTCAGCCCACCCGTGCAACCATCATCAATTACACGACTCTATTGTCAAATTGTACGACTTGATGTCAAATTACACGACTCTAATTGGACTGAGACACCAAAGTGTTGATATTTCGTGCCCAGGACCCCGCATCATTGCGTATGGGTTTGAAATGGTGACACTTTCCACTATGGAATATTCCCGCTTGGCAATCGAACATGATCAGAATAGGCTGCGAGGACAGAATGGCCGGAACACAGGTTACCGACTGGTGTCATCGGCAATTGAGTTCAATTTCAAAAATGAGGGTTCAATTTCCAAAATAGGGTATCAATTCCTGAAGAGGGGTTCAATTTCCGGGTAGGCAGCGCTAGGAGACGAATGGCTGAGAAAGCGCGAGAACACAGGAGAATGGGTGTCAAACATAGGTAACCTGCACAGGGAGTGCCTCAGCTCCTGCCGGCGAAGACTCTCATCCATACCAGCTTTGATCTGTCTCTCATCCATCCCCATGCTCGCTGTGACAGCACGACGTACAGGATGCTCAGAACCAGACACAGCCAGAAGACGGGCAGAGCAAGAAAAGAAGGAGTGATGAGCATAAGGAGAAAACAGGACAGAGCAGTCATGGATGCGAAGGGAAATATCAGTGCCGGTAGAATATTGGATGAAGCAATCAGATTCCATCTTCCATTGGAAGTCATCGAATAGGGAATCCCGAGTACCTCTATCGGAGGAGATAGCCGCGGGGAGAGATTGGCTTGAGATCCTGTGGTCATACTAGTGGACAGAGAACTCCAGAGACTACTTTCATGAGACAGTGTCGCACAGAAGTAGAACCCTCCTCCAAGCAGGGTCATGAGCAGAAGAAAGGCGACGAACTTCCTCAGAAACGGTCGCGCAGCAGGCAGATGCCGTACCGCAGTAACCACAACGATAACTGCAACGACCGAGGATACTACGGTCGCGAGCAGTATGTCAATGGAGAGCCATATGAAAGGTCCTGTCCACGACTCTTCAAGCGTGAACTTCTTGGTAACGGCCATGAATACTACATATAGAAGCCCCCACCAACCTACGACATTGCCAAGGATCAACCCTATCTTCGACGTACATGTATCTTCGTTGTCCATGTTCTCTCCTTCCTAACCCGTACTGTCGATGCTACGATACGTTGACCATCTCGGCTCGATGTGCTACGGAGCCTTTGCGGCTGCAGCTATGGATGCAGCGTTGGCATATGCTTGTGCCAGAGTTGTCCAGGCAGAACGCATGCCCTTCAGGAACTCAGCCGCAGGAGTAAGATGAATTCCCACTGCTCCGTCATCCACATACACCTGAAGAGTACCGGCATCGACCGTACCGGACTGGTCGACATCTGCAACGATCTTAATCAGATAGTTTGTCTCTGTGGGTGTGTTCATGGCAGATTCAATGGTGTTGCGCCACTCCGAGATGTCGTCTTCGACAGCCTTCCTGGCAGCAGCAGAGAGCTCGGCACCATGATCATGAAGATACTGAAGTTCTCCGACGATTATTGGTTGTGTAGCAGGATCACCGCTATTCATGGCATCCATCGTATGAATGTACATCATGACTGCCATCTTCCCTGACTGAAGTTGCTTGCTACTGACCGTGATGACGGGCTCAGCAGTCAGGTGATGATTCCCCGCCGCTAGTGCTTGTTCAGCAAAGGAACGCGCGGCGGCAAAAAACACTTGCTCATCGGCGGCGCCCGTTGATGTCCCCGTAAGGGTCGTATAGCTCTCGAACAAATCGAAGGAGGGAAACGATAGAACTCCTCGTGCATTGTCGACGGCAACGTGCGTACCACGCTTTCCCTGGCCGTCAAAGCATGTGACTGAGGTTCCATCGGCATAGAAGAATCCAAGAGTGTCTCCAGACGAAGATACAGCATAGTATTCCCTATCCCAGGAGTAATCTGGATACCTGATGATCAGAACGCCGCTGTCGCTTGCCAGTGAGGCCTGGAGCGGCCCTTCCGTATTGGTTGGTCCCTTCTTGTAAAGTTGCTCCAATACCGTGTTGATCTTCTCGGGAGCAGCTACCGAGGGAGAGGCTGCTGCCGTGTCAATGCAGTAGATCTTCCCATGTGCGTGCGTGAAGTAGAGGAGTGATCCGATCCGTGCGAAGCTGGCGTCCTGGTCCGTGAACAGGTTGCCGTCAAAGTCTAGTGTATTGACGCACTTGACCCATACGGCCTCACCATGGCCCATGCGAAGGAGCCAGAGATCAAAGCGTGCCACGTTATCCGCTGACTTGCCGGGTATATCAATAAGGACGAACCCGTTGTCGACGCTGCCGCTCCCGTAGAGAACGACAATCTGCGCAAGCCCAGACGGAACCGGAACGATCACCCTCCGCGTTTCAGAGCCGGAGGCGAGGGGATACTGTGTGAGCACGATAGTCCTCTTTTGGGATGCAGGCGGGACGAGTTCATAAGGGACGGTGACAAACGCATTCGCTGCCGGAGCGTACCAGCGGGACATGCCCGCGCCTGCCCCGTCAGAGGAGAAACGCCGTGCTCCGTCAGGAGGCACAAGAATCTGAGTGTTACTCGATGTCGCCGTGAGAAGAGGCTTGTCATTCTTGGAGTCCCAGGTCTGAACGGCGAGAAGGGGCGAGCCGGAGGACCAGTGCAGCGGATAGTCAGCGTACTTGCCGTCCACATGCACGACGGGTGTCGGAGAGAGCGTCACCGTGTTCTGTCCGATATCCCATACGAGAGGGACCGCGTCATAATCGGGCGGCGGCGTGTCCATGGGCAGGTTGCGGAGCGCGTACGTCATCATGTTGATCTGGCTGCCCTTCACGGCAGCTTTCGGAGCGCATCCAACTGTAAGGCCAATGGCTGAGATCAGAAGTAGTGCCAATATCATATGTGAGTTTCTTGTCATTTCATGCCTCCAATGCATACTTCACACCAAACATGGCCTACTCCGCTACCCGGCTCACGCTTTCGGCCCTCCTATCACGTCGTCAACAAGCCATATGCCGTTGACCTTCTTGAGCGTGAGGGTAATGGGTTCTTCTCCAGCATTGCCGCCGTGAGCCACAGTATCGTCCGTCATCACGACTTGGCTTCCATGTACTGTATAAGACCCGCTATCCAGCATCTGTATGGAGTCGATCTCAATACGTTCCGGCCATGGACTTGAAACGTATCTTCCTGGGATCCTGATCTTGTCCTGCACGAACACCTGATACAGTCGGTCAGTAATGAGCTGCTTCAAGTTGAAGTCCACCGCGGTAATCACGTCCTGGTCGGACGTGGTGATGACTACATCCTTCAGGCGCGCCCCAAATTCGCCGACAACCTGGTAGATCGCGTTGATGTCTGCTGGATTCGGGGGAGTCGTCGTGGATGGTTTCAACAAGAAGTATTCGCCAACAGAGATGACGAGAAACAGCACTATGCCTATTACGATAAACTTGACGAATCTGTTAGTATTCATGTTATGCGCCTCCAACAGGTGCTTTCAAGAAGAGAGGTGGACAACAACTCGGTCACCAGAGCCGTCAGTGAGCCGTATCGTTGCGGCATCGCAGCGGAAATCAGTCCCTCTGCTACGGTGCACATATTACCGTTATCGTCTGGGTAGCTGCATTCCATTGGATATTCAGTCCGAGTACTTCCGCGACGAACCGGAGAGGCAGGAGCGTCGTTCCGCCCCTGATGACAGGCACAACCCTCGCATCGCTGTCGATGGTGACCGACTGATCATCCAGATTTGCCACGTTCTTACCGATCCACAGCTCCAGCGTCTTGCCTTTTCGTGCGATGGTGACCTTCTGTGTTGGCGCATCCCAGGCGACGGTCCCTCCGGCGGCTTCGACGACTGCCCGGACGGGGAGAAGAGTGCGCGAATTCATGATGATTGGAGCTGTCCCCAGAGAGACGGGTTTTCCGTTCACATACATCGTTGCACTGCCAATCTCCAGCTGAATAACGTTTGTTGAAGCAGAGACTGGACCATATCGGAAGACGCCGCCATCGGTTCCAGCATACAGGATGGAAGGAGTACGGGGGTTGATGACAACACTTCGGACGTTCGCGTTGCCAAGACCAGTGTTCATTGCTGTCCAGGTGGTCCCGTTGTTCGGGGAGTGTAAGACACCCCGACCTTCCGTACCGGCATATATGGTTGCGGGGGTGACAAGGTCGATCGCGATGAACATGACACACTGATGAGAATATGCGAGACCCATGTTCATCGCAGCCCAGGTGGCGCCCTTGTTTGCAGAACGCAAGGCATTGCCCCAGGTTCCGACATACACAGTGGACGGAACAGCAGGATTGATTGCGAGAGAGTTTACTGCGCCCTTGGGGTTCAGTACCATCGTCCATGAAGCGCCGCTATTTGTGGAGCGGTAAACTCGGCCTTCCGTCCCTGCGTAGAGAGTAGAGGAGGCGACGGGGTCGACGACAAGACAAGAAACCCCATAATCGCTGGGGGGAGTATTTATCGCTGTCCAGGTGGTCCCGCTGTTGTAGGAACGAAAGAGTCCGTTGTAACGAGTGCTGCAATAGATTGTGGCAGGAGTGCGTGGGTTGATGGCAAGAGCCTGTGTATTGAGATCCCAGGTATTGCCTTTCTGAGTAAGTCCACTATTTACAGCTGTCCAACTGTTACCACTATCCGTAGATCGGAAAACGCCATCATCTGTAGCGGCGTACAAGGTTGAGGGAGTACGTGGATCGATAACAACAGCCACGGCATTTGCGCCGGCGAGACCACCGTTCAACATGCTCCAGGAAGTACCGCCATTGACCGAGCGGAAGACTCTGTTCTGTGCAACGGCGTACAGGGTTGAAGGAATGAGAGGATTTACGGCAAGAACGGTAACATTCATGTCCGCGATACCGGTATTGGCCCCTATCCATGTCTTGCCGCCATCGACAGTCTTGGACACTCCGCTCTGAGTGCCCGCATACATGTGAGAAGGAGTGTCGGAATCGATGGTAAGAGCAATGACGCGCAAGTCGTCAAGACCAACATTCCTTGTTGCCCACGTAACTCCACTATCAGTGGACCGCAAGATTCCTTCGCCAGAAGTAAGGTATACCGTGGATGATGCCTTCGGATCAAAAACGACGGAGCCGATGTACGCATCATTGGGGATCCCGTGCATTCGAACCCAGTGGCTGCCGCCGTCTGTTGAGCGAAAGAGGTTGGTTCCATCGGGAGACACGGAGTAGTCATAGCCGACAATAGCATACATTGTGGCAGGAGCAGAGGGATCGATGATGAAGCCTATGAGGGACTCTCCTTGTGGGAGACCTGCATTCTTCGCTTCCCAGTGGTCCCCGCTATCCGTAGAATGAAAAACACCATGTCCCCCGTAATAGGCGTATAGTCCAGCAGAGACACGAGTGTCAAAAACAAGAGACCTGACCCCGTCATCTTCTGGAAGACCAACACTCACGTTCATCCAGTGATCTCCGCCATCCATGGAACGAATAATGCCAGCGGTCTCATTGATGACAATATACAAAGCGCTCGGGATGTGAGGATTGATGACAAGAGAAATGATATCGTCACCCTGCGCAAGGCCAGTGGCCAGTTGCGTCCAGTGGTTTCCGCTGTCGATAGAACGGAAGACGTCGCTCCCATAGGTACGATAGCCCTGCGGGCTTGCCATGAGAGCATAGAGGATACTAGGAGTAACGGGATTGACAACAATGGCTCCAATATCTGTGGTCATGATACCTGCAGTGTTCACGGCTGTCCAGTGGTCTCCGTTGTCGGTAGAACGGAAGAATGCGCCATCCGGAGATTTGCCATACAGGATGGAAGAAGAGGACGACGTTGTGGTGATGTTGGCAATACCGGTACTCACCTCGCTCCAGTGTTCTCCGCCGTCAATTGAACGGAAGACACTCTCGCCAGCGTACGCAGATAGCTTAGAGGGAGTCTCTGGGTCGACGACGATGCCGTAGATAGTGCCTCCATATAGCGGGAGGCGTGTCCAAATAGACATCCCTGCTGCCTGCGTTGCGGGAACGCTCCGCAGCATGCCTGGGGTTGCCAAGACCAGGCACAGTATCAAAGCTATCAAAGCGCCAATTCGTGAACAGACTCGCGACTTCGTTGTTATCATGCCATGCCCCTCCAACACCTGCCTTCTTTCAACAAGGGCGTTGGAGTGATACCTGGTCACCAGCGCCATCAGCGCGCCGTATCTGTACGGCATCGCAGCGGGAATCTCTCTTTCCATGATTAGTATAACGTGCTAGTTGTGCACATGACAGGCATCAATAGAGAAGAGCCGGAATGTCAGTACTGCATTCCTCCCGGAAGTGTTCTTGGAGGAACGTGCCATGATCACGACGGACGCTGGCGCAATCGGACATTACAGTACCTTGGCGTCCCAGTCCACCTACTCCGCCGTCATCAATTACACGACTCTCTTGTTGGACTACACGACATATTGCCAAGTTGCACGACTCTAGTTGTCGCGCCCATGTCGTTGCAGGCGCTGACTTTATGGAGCATGTAGGCGAAGTACCAGTACCTTTCAGCAAATACCGGTGGCTTATTGTCTCGGGCCAGCAAAACCCACTGCGCCGGACGACCGTTGTGGGCTGGAAGCGTTGGAGAAATCCCTCAGTGCCTGGGGGCTGACGCGGCTGCCGCTGCGGCCTGTACGCAGTCGATGGCCAGTACCACCGCCAGCGCTGTAACGGTGTCCCTGGGGTCGGCGATGTCGAGAGCATAGCAGTCGCCCCAGGTCAGCCATTCCTTGTGGATCGTGACAATCTCGCGCGCTTCCTGGGAGATGGAATAGTCGTGCGCGAAGAAATCCCCCTCGATGTCCCATCCCAGCCCACCGATGGTGTAACGGGAACGGAAGAAGGTGAACTCCTTGGCGATCTCCGCCACCTGAACGCCGTCCACCCAGACGAAAAAGCGGGGCAGGAAGGAGAAGACTTTCTGCTGTACAAAAGCGACCTCCCGGCCGTCCCTGTCCACCAGACCTTCAGCTCATTCAACGACATTTCATGCCAGCCCTTGTCGAGCATCTGCACATGTACAACATCCTCCGCTTTCCAGTGCGCAGAGGAACCGACAAGTGTGGCGGTTTTCGCAGGGAAGAGCAAGAAGTAGTAGAGACATATGGCAACGAACATGAACCACACAGACGCCCAAATAGTCGATGCTGCCGGCTTTCTGATCTTCATGAGGCCCTCTGGTTGCTTGACTGGTTCGAGTTGCGATGTTGCATCATCAACGAGGCTTCAATACGTTATACAGCGTGACCCAGTTCGAAGTACTGGTGCCGCGCAGTCCCAAGGTCGTGCTATATTCGAGCGTATCCGGACCGATCCACACAGGTGGCAATGTGGTGAGAGGGAGCGAACCGATGCCGTGAGTGTTTCCAGTGATAATATCGTACAGGAACAGCTTCGGTGCAACCGTTCCAGCATCGAGTAGGTTGTCCCAGCTACCATATGCTACAGTGTTGGTTGTCGGATCAAAAGCAACGCCAATGTTACCAGCCTCGTTCTCGAGAGGAATGGCTGTCTTGGCCTCATGTCGCGTGACCGATACATGGTCGAGAGTGTTGCCGTCGAAGGAAGCCTGGACGAAGCCTGAGGCAGCCGGCATGAAATGCGTGTATGATGTAAACATATAGGTCAAGACAGGGGATGGGCTTTGCGACATGTGTGCTACGACCCACCAACCTTGATCTCCCCATTCCGGGCTCTGGTTGTAGTAGCCCGTGCGATCGTCGGCTTTGATCGTAGAGATGATCTTCTTGTCTCCGAGCGACCAGAGGTCCAGTGTCTTGGCCCATCCTGGACTGGCGCTTCCGGCTTTTTTCATGGCGACGGCAGCAAAGCGCCTGTCCGGAGACACGGAGAACATGCCTATGCTGCCGGCAACGGTAAGGACGACAGTGGGCTTCGATGTCTGGCTACAGGAATATATGTGGGATACGTCATCTCTAAGCGTGAAATAGGCAAATCCACTACAGTATTGAATGGCAGACGGATTTGCCATATCCAGCGTTCCGAGAGATGCGTCAATCGTGCGCCATACCTTGCCGGTCGTATCATTCTTGTTGCGCCAGTCCAGCGCCCTGTACCTCAAAGTCATTCCGTCTGGCGTGAACAACTCCACGTTCTCATAGGATGTGAGGTTGCCGTCGGACCTCTCGGATGTGGCCGAAGCCAGAAACTCAGCCTTCGTAGAGGCCTGAGCTACTGTTGCTCTGATCGAGCGCACATCATCGAGGAACTTGGCCGCAGGAACAAAATCGCTCGCCCGGGCTTTCGTTCCCTCATCCGCATACACTTGAAGAGTGTTGACATCAATGATTCCAGCAGCATCCACGTCAGCAGCAACTTTGATCATGTAGAGCACTTCCGCCGGCGCGGTCATAGCAGAATTGGCAGACTTGCGCCAGTCGGCAATGTCGTCTTCGACGGCTTTCCTGGAGGCAGCAGAGAGTATGGAGGCGTGGTCATGAAGGTACTGGAGTTCTCCGACAATCATCGGCTCAACGTCCAGGGATGCTTTGTCCAGGACATCCATGACGCTGATGCCCATCCTGACTTCCATTTTGCCCGCTTGAATCTGCTTGCTTCTGAAGGTGATGACGGAGTCGGCGGTCGCGTGATAACCCTTTGTCGTTTCTGCCTGCTCGGCAAAGGAACGTGCAGTCGTCATGAGTATCTGTTTGTTGCTCGCATCGGCGGCTGTTTGCGCGGCTGTTTCCACACGCGCTTGCTTGAACTCAAGTGCGCTTGGAACATAGACATATGGGTAGTCCTGCCATCCAGGCTGGAGGACGCCGATGACGTCATACGACTGTCCGGCGACAATCTTGGGATACCCGTCACCCCTGTACACTATCGTACCATCGGACAGTTTGTCTGCCTTCTCTGACAAAGGAGTGCAGAGATAGAGATATATCATGTTCCCTTGCTGCAGCTCCTCAAATGGAATAGGAGGCATAATCTCTCCTCTGACAGATCTCGTATCGAGAACTTCCAGAACCTTCATCGTGACAGAGAAGTCCGAAGGATACTTCCCTTCTCCCTTGAGAATAGATAGAGCAACAGTGTCTCCATAAGGTGACAAAACCGTTCCTTCCACAACCGTGGTTGCTAAGTCATATCTCCGACTGGAACATCAATCGTTCCAGTGACTCTTGGTGCGCAACCAGCTACAAGAATCACAGCAAGCAGAACGCTCATACCCATCGCAACGGCTGAACAGGATCGTGATTTCGTTGTCTTCATGCTGTGCACCTCCAACACGTGCGTTCGACGAGATTGGTGGATTGGAACCCGGTCACCAAAGCCATCAGCGCGCAGCTTCTTCTCATGAACCCATCCGGTATGCCCTTCCTATCTGTCGTGTCACCCATAAGATCAGCAATGTGATCAGGAGAAGGCTTCCCCAGACCAAGGCGAGATCAAGAAAGTAGTTGGGCCAGATCATATGGGTGGGGTTCTCGTAAGGAGAGCAAACATAGGTTCTCATAGGGATTTCGTACAAATAGAAGTACGCCAGATTCTGGTACAAGAAGGGAAACGGCAATCCGAAGGAAACGTGCGAGGCCGCATCTACTGTTGTGACTGTTTGTTCCCTGTATAGTGACCAGAACAGCAGCACATGTGTCGCTATCCATGGTACAAGGACAATCAACCAAAGGGTGCCTCGCCTTGAAGAGAGCTTGGGTGTTTTCTGCTCATCCAGGGTCGTCCATGGGTGTACCGGTTTGACGGTGGTTCTCATCGGGTCTTCCTGATCACTCATGAATAGCCTCCCCTCTCTAGTGCAACGCTGGCCTATTTCTTGAATACGTACTCCCCATTGGTCCAGACATATTTGCCGGCTACATACCCGTCACCCTTAGAGTTGGCTACGCCAACTATGATATTTCTCGGATCAGAGTCCTCCTCACGGAAGTACTCTGTCTGCTCCATTGCGTTCATGTAGATGAAGCCGTCTTCTTTGTAGCCCCGGGCGTTGATGTGCCTCAGATCTCCAGACCTGTTGATGCTGAACAGCGCGAATTTCATCTCGCCGTCGTCGTCATGCACGGGTGCTCCGATGTTGAAATCGATATCGCCATCTTTGTTGTAGTCACCTGTTGCGAGGACAAACGCGCCCATGAGTCCAAAGGGGCCATTTCCGAAGTACTGGTTGATTCCCAACTCATCGATAAGCGTGCCATCTATTCTCCTCGTCACGAACGAAAAGCGTCCCCGGTAGGCACCTTCATACACACTGAACCCAGGATCGTCCGGCGTCAGTGGCTTCATGTATTCCGTCTGTTTCAGCTGCAGCGCATATTTCTCACCGGAAGGAAAGGTGATTGTCTGTTCAGAGGTGACCGTTTTGTCAAACTCTCTTGAGCTCTGCTGAAATCCAGAGGCGGCGGGAATGTAGACAAAAGGATAGTCTTGCCAACCAGGCTGGAGCACCCCGGTCACATCGTATCGCTTTCCGACGACGATCTGCGGATACCCGCCACCCTTGCACACTATCGCACCATCGGAAAGTTTGTCTGCCTTCTCTGACAAGGGAGTACAGAGATCGAGATATATCATGTTCCCTTGCTGCATCCCCCCAAATGGAAAAGGAGGCATAATCTCTCCTCTGATATTCCTCGTATCAAGAACTGCCAGCACCTTTATGATTACGGACAAGTCCGAAGGATACTTCCCTTCTCCCTTGAGAATAGATAGAGCAACAGTGTCTCCAAAAGGTGACAAAACCATCTCCGACTGGAACATCAATCGTTCCAGTGACTCTTGGTGCGCAACCAGCTACAAGAATCACAGCAAGCAGAACGCTCATACCCATCGCAACGGCTGAACAGGATCGTGATTTCGTTGTCTTCATGCTGTGCACCTCCAATGTGCACTTACAACAAGATTGGTGGATTAGAACCTGGTCACCAGCGCCATCAGCGCGCCGCATCCACGCGGACCGCAGTAGAAATCATGACCTCTACTTCCAGTGTAGCACAGCGGCAATGTTTGGACCGATCCCTCTCCAAGAGCGTACGGGATGCCAGGGACTTTGGCGCGCATATTCGGTCTTCCGTGATCCCCCATGTTCGGCGCTGCTTGAGCCGATGGCGTGTTGTAGCTGAAGCCTTCGAGCACTTCGCCCGTCTCCGAAAATGTAACACAGAGCAAATGGTAGCACTTGACCCCATAACCTGGGAAACACGCAGAAGCAATCACTAGATAGAACAGACTTTCAACTTCACTTTTACGTTCCTATCTATTAGCCGTCTGTTCTATGGAGCAATGGCTTTGGCAGTACCCAGGGTGGCAAAATCTGGATATGGCAGATCGTTGAGCCCATAATCTGTTATGGTTCCATCCGAACTGCGAACAATAAAGGTCATTGTCGTTCCGTACATGCTTCGGCCATCGGGCGTAAACGCCCTTGTGTCGACAAAACTCCCGTGCAGAATCACCGCATTACAGGCATTATCGCTGTCTACCCTGGCGCCATCCAGCAGTTTTGCTGCTTTTTGCCGTGTGGTCTCCACAAACCTTATGTCCGTGGGATGTTCTTCACCGCAGAGTGCGGCCCACTGCACCGCCATGTCACGAAGACTCGTGCCGTTCCACGACGGAAGCGTTGTTGCGATCTCGCTCGGCGCTGCTTCAGCCGATGGGATATTGTAGCTGAAGCCTTCAAGCACTTTGCCCGTCTCGGCATCGAGCACGACATTTGCGTCTCCGAACACATACGGATCTCTGGTCGAAGGAATCTTGTTGCCACTGGCATCAGTATTGCTGGGACCGGAGTGGAATATGTGCGCACCGTGAAAGGTTACGATCCAGACGGGGACGTCTTTCATGGCCCTGTTTGTGCCAGGCGTGATCAGGGGAGACCCGTTCGGGCCTGCGGGGTAGTCGGAGAGACTTGTGTACATGGCCGTGACATGGTCTGCATCTCCTGCGATCGGGGCGTTGTGCTTCGCGATGGCGATAGCCATGTCTTCGGTGACGCTCGGCACTCCGTCAAGGGGCTTAAGTTCTATGCCGAAATCTGAAATCCTCGAATAGAAATACTCCATGTCGTTGTCCGTGCCCCTGAATATCGCCGGTGTTGTATCCACCGGCTCCGATTCGATTCCAAACTCTGCCAGCTTCGCTGCGAATTTGCTTTCGCTGTTGTTCGGTACCTCTTGAGACGAACCAGGCATGGGTGCCATGGCTGATGGTGTGTGTGCCAGTGCCAATGCCGCAGAGCCGCCAAGTCCGACCGCTCCCGCAACCAGCATGATAACTATCCATGTGCGCATAGAACATTACCTCCCCTCTGTCTCAACACTGTAGACTCGACAGCCATGTTCATCAGCTGTGCCACGGACGCATCCCGGCACATCCTTCGCTGCTCCTGTCGGCGTCCCTTCACCCATATAACGCAGATCATCTGAAATGTCGGAAACCCTGCGGGACGCGAGCCTGGTCATCGGGATGTTTGCCGCGGGCGGCATTCCAAGGTAGACTACCAGTGGAGGCGGGAGTGGAAACGGGCCTGGAGAAGAGAAGCGATCAGGAACTGCTGGAGCTCGCGAGGACAGACTCGCAGGCATTCGCTGCGCTGTACTCCCGGTACTACCGACACCTCCGCGCCTACGCCGCAAGTTTCCTGAAGGATGCCGACCTCGCGGACGACGTCGCAGAGGAAACGTTTGCTCGGCTTACGAGCCGCCTTGGATGGTTGGCTGTTGCACGCAGACCTCTTGCACCGTGGCTGTTCCGCGTGGCGTACAACCTCGCCATGGACGAGTTGAGACGGCGCTCGCACTCGCAGACGCTGATGGAGGAGACAGCTGTAGCCGGCACTGATCCAGACGAAACGATACAGGATATCCAGTCCCATGTCCAGGAGATCCGGAATGCCATGAGCGCACTACCTCCATTTGAATACGCTTGTGTGACGCTGCGCTTCATGGAAGACAGGACGACGGCGGAGATAGCACGTCAACTCGGTTGTACCCCCAGGCAGGTGACACTTGCCTTGAACTACGCCTACAAGGCTCTGCGGCGCACCCTTTCCGACATTTCCCCAGATTCCCGTTCTATGATTGAGAGGTGATCCTGTGGAACGCGATGATCGAGACATAGAGAGACTGCTGGAGACAACCGACTGGGAGCCGGAACCGGACCTCGTCCGGGAACAGGCATCGCTTGCTCGTCTCGTTAGCCGCCTCGACCAGCGTCGTCGCCGGATGCGGATCGTTGCCAGGACAAGCGTCGCCGTTTGCATCGCCGCGATCGTGTTTACCACCGGGATGACATGGTATCGATGGACACAACCAATGGTTGTGGCGGTTCAGGAGACA
>JAPLGH010000127.1 GCA_026390285.1 Caldisericota bacterium | reverse complement strand
GTATTTCGCCTTGAGCTTGGTGAGCTGAGGCTGGAGCTTCTGCATGTCGACCGTGGACTTGAACTGCATGCGCGTGAGAGGCTCGGTAATGAGCTTCAGTCCAAGGGTGAGCAGGATGATAGCGAGCGCATAGCTGTGGACCAGCTTGTAGAGCATCTCGATGATCCAGCGGATGCCGACGGGCAGAACAGTTCTATTCTTCAGCTGGAATACTCCTGTGCCATCCGTTTCCGTGAGCTTGTTCTTGTTGTCGTAGTCTTCATACGAGACGCGAACTACGGTCTTGTATACTCCCAATGCCGGAGCCTTGTCACCCGTTGGCTCCGTCAGATGAATCACGATTGCTCTTGATTCACCGACTGCCAATCCAATTCCAGTATCCAACATCTTCTCTATGTTGAACACGAGCATGGGACTCTGTTGAACGAGGACGGCGGGCGAGGTTCTCTCAGTCGGAATAATCCCAAGCAGCTTCTTTGCCGAGAGATCGGCTGTCCGGCCACTCCAGAGTGTAAATGGACCAGAACCAGGCTGATCACCAGTACTGACAACAGAAAGCGTCCTCAGTCGGATGTACGAGACAGAGTTGTTGCGGACAGTGACGGTCAATTGCAGGTTCTCCTTGGGCCCCAGACTCGCCGGCGGGGACACGACGACAGATACAGGAGCAGAGCTCGGCGGAGTTGCAGTTGCGGCGCAGCCGGACAGCGTCAGGACGCCAAGGAGCAGGGTAACGACGAGCAGCAGTCTGTACGTGCTCTTACGGGAGCTTTTCTGAATCAATGGAAACCTCCAGAGTGTGAGTTGCATGCGCGCAATCACGATGCAGATCGGGCACGGGGTCGAACCCTCCCCGATGATATGGATGGCACCGCAGAATACGCTTGAGACCGAGCCACAGCCCGGTCAGGACACCGTACCGCTCGACAGCCTCGAGCGTGTACTCGGAACACGTTGGGTAGTAGATGCAGGTCGGACCCTTGAGCGGCGAGAGGAATCGACGATAGAAGCGCAGCAGGAACGTAACGACCTTCTTCATTGCTGGCGGTACTGGGCGGTAAGCCGTATCAGCTCACGTCGGACATCGTCGACAGAAGATGTCACGATGGGCTTGCGAGCCACCAGGACATAGGCCACGTCGGGCACGAGACTGGGCGACACCGAGCGAAAAGCTTCTTTCATGAGACGCCTGGCATGGTTGCGTTCAACAGACTCTCCTACCTTCCGGGAAGCCGTGAAACCCACCGCGTGGGAAAGGGCGGGAGATACAAAAACCACGATCAGCGCGCCATGATAGGCCTTCGAGTTGTCGAAGGTCTTCTTGTATACGCTGCCCGGGATTCGTTTCCACAGTCTTGCCAACTGTCACAGCACCAACAGGTCAACCATCCGCGGAGCGGACGGACACCTACGCGACGATGAGCTTCTTGCGTCCCTTCAGTCTCCTGCGGGCAAGAACGTTGCGTCCACCGTGGCTCCTCATGCGGCTCAGGAAACCAAGGGTGCGATTGCGCTTGCGGTTTTTGGGTCTGTAGGTAGTTCTCATGGTTCGATACCTCCACTGATGAAGATCCTCTATATCATACCGGAAAGACTGCGGTTGTCAAAGCGACTGCGCATCGACAGCGGCACAGGGCTTC
>JAPLGH010000058.1 GCA_026390285.1 Caldisericota bacterium | reverse complement strand
TGTGGCCGGCTATGATTGCTGCGCTTGAAAGGAGATGATTCCATGGAATACCAGGGAACCGTCATACGTCCGGAGGACAGCGTCCGGGCATTCTTCAACCGGGTCTATGGCTGGATGGCCGGAGGACTCGCTCTGACCGCCGCAATTGCCTGGTTTGTCAGTGGCAGCCAGGCGATCCAGCAGGTGGTCTTTGGCAACCCGCTCGTGTTCATGCTCCTCATTGTTGCTGAGTTTGGCCTGGTCATTGGGCTCTCGCGAGCCATCAACAGGATGTCTCCGCAGACGGCAGGGCTCCTGTTCCTCACGTATGCAGCAGTGAACGGACTCACACTGTCCTCCATCTTCATGGTGTATGCGAAGGGAGATATTGCCATGGCGTTTGCCAGCTCTGCAGGCTTGTTCCTGGCCATGTCGCTCATCGGTTCGGCGACGCGCATGGACCTGTCGAAAGTCGGCAACCTTGCCCTGATTGGGCTAGTTGGTATTATCATTGTCTCGGTCATCAACCTGTTCACGAAGAGCTCTGGTCTGGACTTCCTCATCAGCATCATCGGCATCGTTGTGTTCCTGGGGC
Source organism: Caldisericota bacterium (assembly GCA_026390285.1). GTDB lineage: Bacteria > Caldisericota > Caldisericia > Cryosericales > Cryosericaceae > Cryosericum. Next base: position 2,348 of record JAPLGH010000058.1, on the reverse strand, counting down.
TGACCGCCTGGGACACGCAGAAACTGCGCAGGATGGCGCTCAGCCTAGACCCGGCGGGCGACAACCGCATCACGATGGCCGGAGAAAACCGCCCCTCCGAATACACCCCTCGGATAGAGCAACATCCTCGGGGGGATTGGAGTAAAGTCCTCGGGGGCAACCCGCAGGCTGAGAAGGTAGCGGTCATCGGGGCTCTGAGCCTGTATCTTGACCTGATTAACCTGTTCCTGTTCGCCCTCAGGTTCTTCAGTGGTCGAAGGCGCAGCTGACGCCCTTCCACGGTGTGAATGTGGCAGGGCCACTTTAGGTGAGTGGTTTAACCAATTGTTGCGGGGCGGAACCTTTGCAGTCGCCCTGGCCGATGGTATAATTCATCTGCTATGGACACAACACGGCTCGTGAGAGTGTTCGACAGTAGAAAGGCCGTCCTGTTTGCTGTCCTCGGCGTCTTTCTCGGTGGACTCTTCTTCTGGAGTGCAGGCGTTCATGCGTATGTTGTCGACGATGCGGGCAGCAAGACGCGGATCGTCGTGTTCCACAGCATGTCGGTGAGCAGCGTCCTGGCGAAGGCGAACACGCGTTCCCTGCGCTCGGAAGATGTGGTAACGCCGGATGTCGCCGCGGTCATTTCCCACGGGGAAATCGCTATCGTGCGCGCCAGACCGGTCACACTCACCATCGATCAAACCAGTGAAACCATCTATTCGACCGTTGGGACGGTCGCAGAGCTTCTAGCGGACAACGGCATCAAGCTGAACACCGAAGACAAGGTCAGCCCGGACCCAACGGATCCCGTGCCCTATAGCGACGATGTCGTCGTCAAGCGCACGACCTACGCCTATACTAGCAAGACCGAGAAGATCGCCTACAAGCGCGTCTATGAGAAAAATCCGTTCATGGAAGTCGGGCGAAGCTACATCAGTGTCATGGGTCAGACCGGTGTCCTCAAGAAGACCATCAAGGTGACCAAGGTCGCCCAGCAGACAGTCAGCTCGGCTGTGGTCAAAACACAGATCATCAAGCCTGTCGTCCACGAAGTCTATGACGTCGGCACCGCTCGCCTGGACCTGAAGCCCACGCGCACCTACACGATGTCCGCCACCGCCTATTCGAACAGGCGTTCCACAATCCTCGACGGCAAGGACCACCTGTATGGATACTCAGGTCTGTGGCTCCACTACGGCACCTGCGCAGTCGACCGGCGTCTCATCCCCATGGGGACCGTGCTGTATGTCGAAGGATATGGTTACGCTGTCGCGGCGGATACGGGTACCAGCATCAACGGGAACTGCATCGACCTCTTCTTCAACTCGTATGGCGACGCGTGCAACTGGGGCCGGAGGTCAGTCAAGGTCTACGTCCTTCCCATCACCCGAAGTCAGCTCTACGCCAAGCTTGGCATCAAGTAGGCTGGATCGTCTGTAACGGTGACCCCCGGCAATGATGCTGGGGGGCTTGTTTTCAACCCCGTCCGCGGATGAGGACCGGCTCGCCGTCCCCGATCAGGACTTCTGGCAGCAGCAGGCGACTGTTGTACGTCGAACTCATGGACCATCCATAGGCGCCCGTATCGCAGATGGCAAGCAAGTCTCCCTGCTCAGGCAGCGGCATGGGAACGTCCCGGGCAAAGCAGTCTGCGGACTCGCAGACGGGGCCGACGATGTCGCACGGAATTGGTTCCGCATCCCTGCGGGTCACCGGCAGGATCGTGTGACGTGCCTGGTACAGCGCGGGGCGAATGAGGTCGTTCATGCCCGCGTCCACAACCACAAATGTCCTGGCATAGCGCTTGCGGTAGAGCACTTCTGTCACCAGGATTCCCGCATGTCCTACAATGTACCTGCCCGGCTCGAACGACAACTTCATACCCCGGGGGACGTCGCGGCGCAGGAGAGCCTGCAGGTCTTCCACGGCGAAGTCGGTGCCATCGCCGTAGTTGATGCCGAATCCTCCGCCCATGTCCAGACGGCTCACAGGGATGCCGTCGCTCATCAGGGAATCGCGCAGTTCCAGCAGGCGCGCCAGAGACTTGCGATAGGGCTCGAGACTCGTGATTTGACTGCCGATATGGCAAGAGATGGTGTCAGGAACGAGCCCTGCGTCCATGGCCAGCCGGAAGGCGTCAGAGGCGGCGTCAACCGGGATGCCGAACTTGTTCTCATCCATCCCCGTGGTGAGGTACTGGTGAGTGCGTGCATCGACGCCAGGATTGATGCGGATGCCAATGTGGGTTCCCGTTCGCAGGTGGGCGATGGCAGCCAACTCCTCCTCACTTTCGGCGTTGATGAAGATGTCATGGTCCAGCGCAAAAGCCAGTTCTTCCCGCGTCTTTCCGACGCCGGAGAAGA
>JAPLGH010000021.1 GCA_026390285.1 Caldisericota bacterium | reverse complement strand
CTCCTCGTACAGCGGCGTACGCACTGCGTTTGCCATGTTCTTCTCCTCTGCTTCGATTCACTGGGGGACAGGCACCCTCTGACGGCTCTGCCCCGGATAGTGCGCTAACTCTCCTGGAAATACTTCTTCTTGAAGACCTTGGGAGCCTTGATGACTCCTCCCCCCGCTACGACGTACCGGACGAAGTTCTCCCCGAAACGATAGGGGATCTCTTTGTAGGTATCGATGTCGAGGACGAGCAGGTCCGCGTCCTTGCCCTCGCGCAGCGAACCGGTCTGCGTGCCCCGATTGACAGCGGCAGCACCGTTGATGGTCGCCGCGACGATGACTTCTTCGGCGGTCATCTTCATGTGCAGGCATCCCAGCGCCATGATGAGCAACATGTTGGGACACATGCAGGTCCCCGGATTGTAGTCCGTTGCAAGAGCGACCGGAACGCCATGCTCGATGAACGCGCGCGCATCCGCGAACTTCGTGCGTCCCAGCGAAAGGACGGTGCCTGGCATGAGTGTCGCGACAACACCCTCCTTCGCCATGGCCTTTATCCCCTTCTCGCTGGTCCAGATAAGGTGATCGGCACTAACACATCCCATCTCGGCTGCCAGCTCGGCACCGTGGTCATCCGCCATCTCGTCGGCATGGAGCTTGCGCGGCATGTCATGGTCACGGGCAGCCGTCAGGATGTCGCGAGCCTCTTCGACCGTGAATGCTCCCTGGTCCACAAACACGTCGACGAAGATCGCCAAATGGTTCTCGTGCACCATGGGGACCATGTCCCTCGCGACGAGTTCCACGTACTTGTGGCGCCTGGCGACGTATTCGGGAGGGACGACATGCGCCCCGAGAAGCGTCGGGACGATGAGGATGTCGGTCTCGAGCGCGACTTCCTTGATGACGCGCAGGAGCTTGATCTCCTCCTCGGTGTTCAGGCCATAGCCGCTCTTGATCTCCGCTGTGGTCGACCCATAGCGCGACAGCTTGAAGATGTTGCGCTTGACTGCATCCCGCAGCTTCTCTTCACTGGCCATGCGCGTTGCCCGGACGGTCTTCACGATGCCGCCGCCCGCGGCCTGAATCTCGGCATAGGACTTGCCCTGCTGACGCATGAGGAACTCATCCTCGCGCGTGCCGGCAAAGATGGCGTGGGTGTGGGAGTCGACGAACCCTGGACAGACGACCTTGTTCTCGGCGTCGATGATCATCGTCTGCGGACCCACGATGTAGGAACCACCGTCCTTGGGCCCCACGTAGAGGATCTTCCTGTCCTTGACGGCGACCTCGCCACGCTTGATGATGCCCAGGTCTCCCACGCTAGGTGCAACGACCGGCGCGTCCACCCCCTTGATTGTAAGCAGCTCACCAATATTCCGGACAACTAGGTCTGCAATGAACGGCTGTGCCATGACGTTCTCCTCCCGTGCTTTCGACACTACTCACAGATTCGTGTTTCGACCAGGGCGTCCCTGCTCAGCCCCGGCAACCGAAGATAGTACGATGCCACGTCCATGAACGCCTGTGCCGGAGCCAGGCCAATGAGTTCGCTCTCGACGATGCCGACGCCGTAGCGCGCGGCCTCCATCCTGACCAGCTCGAACACGCGGTACAGCGGTGTCGTCTGGTAGCTGAGGATGTTCATCGACACCTGCGCCCTCTGCTTGTCTTCGAGGAAGATGCCCTTCGCCTGCACGTTCATGAGGCCGCCCGACGATTCGCGAATGCTCTTGGCTATGCGGCTGGCGATTTTGACGTCGCTGGTGTCCAGGTCGATGTTGTACGCAATCAGAAAGTTGCGCGCGCCCACGGCGACACATCCCGCGGTCGGATGACGTTCCGCAGGGCCAAAGTCCGGCTGCCATGCTGGGTCTTTGATCTTCTCGGCAAAGCCCTCGAACTCCCCTTCACGGATGCTGGGCAGCTTGCAGCGCTGTGGTACCCTGGCGGACTCGGCATACAGGTACACGGGCACGTTCAGCTCCTGACCGATACGCTTGCCGACCTGCTCCGCAATCTTGCAGCATTCCGCCATCGTTACGCCGCCGACAGGAATGAACGGGATGACGTCCACCGCGCCCATACGAGGGTGTTCGCCCTGGTGGTGCGTCAGATCGATGCTCTCGATGGCCGCCCTGGCCACGTCGAATGCTGCCGCGGCGACAGCCTGGGGCTCACCTGCCAACGTGATGACGGTCCGGTTGTGATTGGGGTCGGACGACAGGTCCAGCAGTTTCGCTCCCGGTCGTTCGATGACGCCGGTAATGGCCTTGATCTTATCGGTGTCCCTGCCTTCACTGACGTTGGGAACACACTCTATGACCTTTTTCACGTCACACCCCCGCTCACGTCAAAGGACTCTGAATACAGTTCATCATTAGTATATCGGTTTCACCGGGCACCGCAAGGAAAAGACGCCATTTGGAGCCTGCAATGCTGCGTCCACGTCTCACACCGATGTTCCGGGAGGGTCTCGTCCCTTTGACAGACGAACGCCCCGGCGCGGTGCTGTCGTCGGTGAACGTTGCCTCGAAACGTCACGTGCCGCCATTCACCTCGCAGCACGGAAGGGGCTTCTGGCTGCCAGTATACGTCGTGCCCCCCACAGGGCAATGGCCAGCAGAAAGGCCCCAGCGGTTGTCCGCCGGGGCCTCATCATTATCGACTGTGTTGTGCTGGTGTCAGGGACACCTGAGTGCTACGGTGTGAGCTTGATGGTGATGATCACGGTGACCTTCCGGGCAGCAGGAGCAGACCCATCCGGGAGCAGGCCATCGACAGGGACAATAGCGGTCAGGACATCTCCCACCTTGTGGATGGTGACGGTCGACGTGCCGTCAGAGAACAGCGGAACCGTCTTTGACTTGAGGACGATGGTGCGGTTGAGGCGGTTTGCCTGTTCCACCGTGTGGGGGGTCGAGGCTTCGAGGATGTAGAGGTACGCCCAGTGGCTGGTAGGAACATCCGGCCAACGGATGTCTCCACCCAGTCCTGTGACCTGCGAAGACGCAGCGATCTCACGGCCGAGCGCACGGTCGGCGATTGCGGTGAACTCCGAACGAAGGATATGGGCGTCCGGCTTGTACGTGTTATCTGGATACCCGGTGATGAGTCCGTACTTCTGCATGGACTCGATGTATCCAAGTGCCCAGTGGGTTGCAGGGACATCCTTGAAGGAGGAGAGCGACAGGTTGTGGAATGGCTCGACCTTCAGCGTCCGCAGGAGGACAGCGGCTGCCTCGGCGCGGGTGATGAACGCATCAGGCCTGAACGTTCCTGAGGCGTCGCCTTCCATGATGCCTTCGTCAGTCATGATCTGGATATACCCCGTTGCCCAATGGGTGGCAGGGACGTCTGGGTACGAAGGCTGGGTGTTGGACCAGCCGAGTCCAAGAGCACGGGACAGCGCTGCAGCGACTTCCGCCCTGGAGACGTTACGTTCCGGCTTGAACATCCCATCTGGATAGCCGATGAAGAACGTGTGGTGGTACACCTCTTCGGGAACGTTGCAGTTGGCAGCTGTCAGTGTTTGAGAGGCAGAGCCCGTTTTCCCGGTGGAATCGGTGACTGTGACGCCGACCGTGTATGTTCCTTCGGCTGCGTACAGCTGACGAACGACCAGTCGACGGTCAGTTGATGAGCCCTTGACCACTGGCGTCCCGTCACCGAAGTTGACCGTCCAGGTGAACGGAGCCGTGCCATCGGTCCAGCTTTCATCGACCACGACCTCGCTTTCGCGGCAGATCTGGAGCGGAAGAGTAAGTGGATTTAGGTGTAGTCCGAGCGGAGGCGCGATTGGATTCAGAGCCACGCTCGCCGTGTTGTCGGCGGGAGTCGCGTCCGTCTGTGCCCCTGTGGCGGTGGCGGTGTTCGTGATCGCTCCTGCCAGGGTAACAGTCGCGGTGATGCTCAGGGCGGCGCTTGCGCCGTTCGTCAGCGTTCCAACCGTCCATACGTGGGTCATGCTATCGTACGCGCCGCTTGGCGTGGACGACACGTAGGTGAGCCCTGTAGGCAGGGTGTCATTGACAGTGACGTTGGTAGCGGTGTCGGGGCCGTGGTTAGTGACGGTGATGGAGAACGTGGCATT
>JAPLGH010000039.1 GCA_026390285.1 Caldisericota bacterium | reverse complement strand
GCCATTGGCAGAAAGGGTCTGGTCGGATGAGATCGCTGGCTTGTCTTCAGAGCGTATGAAGAGCATGCAGACCGCCGAGAGCACGAAGAAGATAGCCGCATACGGGAACATGACTGACATCGTCCCGCCTGCGAGATCGGCGATGCGTCCGACAAGAGGCGGGCTGACGATGCTGGCAGCCTGAGAGAAGAAGTAATAGACACCGGTCAGCGCTCCGACCATCTCCAGGGAGCCCATGTCAAGTACCATTGGCAGCGAATTGATGTTGACCAGTGCCCAGGACAGACCTCCCATGACGAATACCACCAATACTCCTATGCCGGCAATGTTAAGTGCGAGCAGGAGTACCATAAGGATGACGCCTGTCAGGCCTATAACGATCGTACTCCTGCGCCCCAGAGCCTTGCCAACGAATCCAGCCGGGATCGCCAGTACCATAAAGGCGAGCGACATGACGCCGAAATTGATCTTCGCGCTGACCTCAGATGTCTGGCGCACGCTATGCAGCTGTGCAAGGCTTGCCGCGTCGGTAGGTGCGGCCGTGCCAAGCTTGGCTATCAGTGCTTTCACTGCAGGACCTTCGTAGTGCATGTAAGTCGGGTAGTAGGTTTCAACAGCGTTATACGCGATGAACCAGAAGAAAATGGCTAGGCAGATGAGCAGCAGACTGCGGTATTTCGGCGTCCACATCTTGCGAAGCAGGGAGAAGTCAGCATGCTCTGACTGAGGAGCCTTGCGGTCAAGTGAGTCACGTGTCTCATGGATCGACAGAAACATGATAACTGCGGCCACCAGAACTGATGCTCCTGCAATGGCAAAACCCAGCGGTCTGTTAGTCGTCGAGATCTTGCCGATGACAAAGTACACCAGCAAGGACCCGAATCCACCCATGAAATTGATGACGCCGTTGGCTGGTGAGCGCTCTTCAGGGGGAACGAGGTCCGGCATCAGAGCGATGATAGGCGAACGTGAAATCCCCAAACAGACGTTCATCAAGAACAGAACAAGAATGAACACAACAAGTGATGTTGCGCTTGAGCCAAACCAGAGCGGAATCCAGGGAACCAGCGCAAACAGAACGGCTCCTACGGGCAATGTTGAAATGATAAACGGCATACGACGCCCAATACGCGTCCATACATGGTCTGACCAGAAACCTACGAGCGGGATGAGTGTTATCGCCAGAATGTTGTCGAGATTCATCACCCATCCTGACGCTGTGTAGGATAAATTGTAGAGACTCTTCAGCATGATAGGAATATCTGAGTTGTATAGCGACCAGAGGATCGAGATACCGAAGAACCCAAATCCAAGCAGGAAGATCTTGAAATAGGATGCCTTTCTTTTCACGTCTGTTCCCCCTTGTCATGACATACGCTGGAGTTCCGGAGTATTATGCCAAGGTTATTCTATGCGTACCGGTCGATTTGCAATGCTCAGGCAGCGAGCCTAGTCCAGATCCTCGACTTTGATGAGATTTGTACTGCCGGCGACACCGGCATGCGAACCCGCGGTAATGACGATTTTGTCGCCTCGTCGTACCAGGCGAGACACGTGTGACATGGCGACGGCCGTACGGAGGATATCGTCGACACTCTCGAACTGCTGGACGACCATCGGGATGATACCGAAGTACAATGCAAGGCGGCGCTGGACGAAGTCGCTTGGCGTGAGAGCAATGATGGGGGTGCGTGGGCGGTAGCGCGAGATCAGGATCGATGTCCTGCCCGACTCTGTCGCGCAGACGATAAGCCTGGCGCCGACAGTCTGAGCCGTGCGGACGGCGGCATATGCGATGGCGTCCGACGTGTCCGATGCACACGCGGGCTCACGGGCCTCCATAGCAGTCCAGTACATCTCGCTTCGCTCAGTCGTCGTGATGACGCGTTCCATCATCTCGACGGTTTCCACGGGAAACTTGCCAACCGCCGTCTCGTTGCTCAGCATGACAGCGTCTGTGCCGTCGAAGATGGCGTTGGCCACATCTGTTACCTCTGCCCGCGTGGGAGATGGGTTTTCGACCATGGAATTGAGCATCTGCGTCGCCGTGATGACTGGCTTGCCCATTCGATTGCACAGGGCAATGATCCTCTTCTGGACCAGGGGTACTTCCTCGATGGGCATTTCGACGCCGAGGTCTCCCCGGGCGACCATGATACCGTTTGCTACGGCAAGGATACTGTCGATGTTCTGGACGGCTTGCCACTTCTCCACCTTGACGATGATGGGGACATGCGCTCCATGTGTTTCCATGAGAGTGCGGAGCTTGCGAACATCATCAGCTGTGCGCACGAACGAGAGGGCCACATAGTCGACGCCCGCTCTCAGGCCGGTGAGAAGGTCATACTTGTCCTTTTCCGTCATGGATGGGACATGGAGGTCCGACTGAGGGAAGTTGACCCCCTTGTGGTCCGAGAGTGTCCCTCCCTTCAGGACTTCCGTTACAATGGCCTCACCCTCGATCTCGCGTACCTTGAGACGAATCAGGCCGTCATTGATGAAGACAAGTTCCCCGGGGTGTACCTCAGTGGTGAGTGCAGGATAGTCCACGCTTGTCAGTTCTGCATTGCCGTCCACGATGCGCGTTGTAAGGCGGAAGACATCTCCGGTAGCGACCTCGCAGGGGCCCTGACTGAAGGTACCGAGGCGAATCTTCGGCCCCTGCAGGTCCTGCAAGATGGCAAGTGGCAAGCCGAGTTCGCCGCGGACCTTTTTCACGGCGGCAATCGTTGCAAGCTGTTCTTCATCGGTGCCGTGCGAGAAGTTGATCCGAAAGACATCCACGCCGCGCTCGGCGAGCGCCCAGATCATCTCCTCCGAATTCGTGGCTGGTCCAAGTGTCGCGACAATCTTAGTACGTTTGACGTTCATGTTGTCAGGCATGTATTCCTCCATGGTCAGGGCACAGACTGTCTGTCTCGACTACATGATAGTCCAACGTCGTCTGGCACAAATGAAGGCGGGTCCGGATGTCCGTCCGGCGCCCGAATCTGACGCGAATAGAACCTGCTTGATCGAGATCTCCTTGTCGGAGGCCTTGGGCAGGGCCTCCTTGAGCAACTCCTGGGCGGTCAGATACGCTAGCTGAACGAGATGAGTATGGCGAGGATCCCTGCTGCGAACGCGACCAGGCTGAGCAACCACCAGATCGTGCCGGCACGACTCATGCGGCTTCGGACCTGCTGTTCACTCTTCCAGGTCAGGACGCTGTATTCCTTGCCCTCGCCGCGGCGCGCGACCCAGAACCCGTTGACGGCCTCGACAGGGCCGATGAAAAATGCCTGACTGCCGGGGGCGAACGACGTCTCGATGGCGTGGAAATTTGGCTTGCTGAGGCGTCCGAGGAACCCTTTGCCGGGCAAATACGGCAATATGATTGGGTTCGTGATGTCGTGGATGTACTGGTCAAAGGTCGAAGGCGCGTCTTGATTGGGCATACCGCCGCGCTCGTCGAACCACAACTCGCCTGCGCCCTTCAACCGGAACGGCGTCGTGGCAGACTGCGACCACACGGTCTGCCACTTCGTCGTGGTGCCGTCCTCGTCCGACTCCTCGGTCCCTCTCTCCAGGTGCGCACTCCAGGCGACTGCTGGGCGAGCCGAATACGGCGTCGTGAGTGTCTGGTCGGCGACAATGGAGCCCTGAAACTTGCCGTAGAAACGGCCCTGCGCAGCCTGATGAAGGTCCAGTGTCTGTGCCTGGCTGAGCTGGCCGGCGTGTGATTTGCGCGACCTGGACGCGAAATAGAGTCCTGCTGAGAGAACGATAAGCAACAAACCGCTGACGAACTGGGCTACATTCATGGGTCACTCCTCTGCTGGCATCACGACATAACGATACTATACCAGAAGAGGAGGAATTCGTACAAGAGGCGAGAGCCGTAATGCCCCGCCTCGTCCTGGCGATAGCGCCGTGTCTGTGCTAGAACAACGGTTTGATCCCTGCGATGAGCAGGGCGGCCATGCCGATGAGCTTCATGAAGATGAGCAGAGCAGGTCCTGCCACGTCCTTGAGTGGATCGCCGACGGTGTCTGCTGCAACGGCTGCCTGATGTTCGAAGGAACCCTTGCGTCCACTGTCTTCGATGAGTTTCTTCGCGTTGTCGAAGGCTGTGCCCGTGTTGTTGAAGAATGGCCCCAGCAGGGCTGAGCTGATTACTGCTCCGATGAGGAGCGCACCGAGTGCCGAGTGACCGAACACTAGTCCCACGAAAATCGGCACGGCGATACTGATGACGCCCGGAAGGATCATCTCCTTGAGGGCGTTGCGCGTCGAGATGTCGATACAGGTCGCATAGTCTGGGTTTGCTTCACCCTTCAGGATGCCAGGGATGGTCCTGAACTGGCGGCGGACTTCGTCGACCATGAGCATTGCTGTCTTGGCTGCCGAGCCGATGGTCAGCGAACTGATGAGGTACGGAAGGCAGGTGCCGAGGAGAATGAATGCAATGGAGTAGGGCTCCATCACGTTCATCGTCTTGAGACCAACAATGGAGAAGTACGTCGAGAACAGAACGAACGACGTTATCGTGCCGGACGACATGGCGTAGGCCTTGGTCGTCGCCTTCATGGTGTTGCCGACTGAATCGAGCTGTGACAGCGAACGCACGACCTGCTCGTGCGCTCCTGACATCTCTGCGATACCCGATGCGTTGTCAGTGATCGGACCGAAGGCATCGGCTGTCATGATGTAGCCGATGAGCAAATCGGTACCGATATTGACAGCGACGATTGCCAGCAGCGAGCCGCCGGAGATGAAGTATGCTGCTGCGACAGCGATGACAATCATAATGATTGATGCGAGCGGGCTCTGCAGACCAGCGGAGAGTCCTGTGATGACGTTCAAGGCCACGCCGCGCTTGGATGCCTCGGCAATGTCGTGGACCGGTTTTCCCGACGAACCCGCGTAGTACCGTGTGATGATCGAAGACACAAGGGTGGTTGCGACGCCCAGACAGGTGCCGATGAAGAGGGCCATGTCGTGGACCAGGAAATGGCTGACCAGGAAGGAGCCGAGCACCGCAAAGACTGTGGTCACAGCCATGCCCCAGTAGAAGGCGGTCTCGGGCTTGCTTCGGTCGAAGAACCGTATGGAGAGGACGCCAAGCATCGAAGCAGCAAGGCCGGCCGACTGGAGGAGCAGGGGGAAGAAGAGCACAGCGCCTCCGTACTTGGGAACCAGCGTGAGAGCAACGACCATACCGGTGACGATATCATCTGAGAACGTCTGGAACAGGTCTGCACCTCTGCCGGCGCAGTCACCTACGTTGTCGCCGACTAAGTCGGCGACAACAGCTGGGTTGCGTGGGTCGTCCTCAGGGATATTCGCCTCGATCTTGCCGACCAGATCTGCTCCGATGTCGGCTGCTTTGGTATAAATGCCTCCATGCCAGGCTGGCACCGAATCCAAAGCCGACGAGGGGGTTTGGATTCTTGAACAACAGGTAGAGCACGGACAGCACGACAAGGCTGAATCCCGTGATCGAGAACCCCATGATGGATCCACCGAAGACAGCCGTGTGGAACGCGGTGGTCACCGATCGGGTCGCATCGTCTGCGGTCTTGACGTTTGCTCGGGTGGACGCGCTCATACCCATGTATGCTGTAATCAGCGAGGTGAAGACGCCGAGCACGAACGTGACTGCGAGCCAGATATTCAGCGTGAAGCCTAGAACGATTGCTACGATAGGAGTGACGAGCAGGATTGCCCGGAGCTGGCGAGAAAGGTATGCTCGTACTCCAATTGCTATGTAGCTGCCGATTTCGCTCATTTTCGGCGAGGAGATCTTGGCTGCTCTTAGTCTGAGGAACAGATAGAGTGCTGCTCCAATGCAGGTAAGGCCGGCAACGACAGGAATGATCAGTAGTTTCATTTCGTGCCTCCAGAGTCTGGACCCAGGGGGAACCAAATGACGCCCTCCTGCCAGCAAACCGACAACGAGTAATTATATAGCCTTGTGTGTTCTGTCAACCCGAGATTCCCGTTCTTGAGGGGGGTCCGACTGCGTGGCGCTGCAAACGGCAGGTCTTATTGGAGCGACACCTCGTCCGAGTCCTCGTCGAATGCCAGCAGATTGCCAAAACGTGCCCAGTTGATGAAGGTGTGGAAGGTGAACTCCGGGTTTTCGTTGGGCAGCAGCTCCGCCAGGCGGTCCTGGACCTCGTCGTCGAGCATGGTGCCATTCCGGGATACCTGAACTTCTGCATGAATGGTCTTGAAGATGCTGAGCGTCAGGATTTGCTGTTTCCAGACGACTTTCTGGTCTTCGGTGTCCATGTCCGAGAAGCGGTGCCCGAGGGGCGTAAGCACAGTGCGCTGTTTTGGCGTATCGATGAAATCCAGCATCTCGGCAGCCTTGACGATGTTGATGAGGTCGCTGAATTCCTTGCCGAACTCGTGAGCCAGAACGAACACGTCGCCCTGGCCGCCATGTGAGTCCAGGTATTCGACAAAGCTGACGACGTCACCCGACGAGACGGGCGGAAGTGGTTCATAGACAGGTTGCGCGGGAATGTTCACAGCTGCAGGGGGGATGTCGGGCAGTTCGTTCGTGGTAATGATGTCGTGGAGGTAGTCGACCATCGCCAGGAATTCCGGAGCCCGGTAGTCGCGAGGTCGTGCCAGCTTGTTCTGGACGATTGTACGAATGCGCCCCGGGTTCGCCGAGAAGACAACGATACGATCGGCCATATAGACGACTTCCTTGATGTCATGGCTGACCATGACGATGGACGCCGGTTGGCCATCGGCTTCATCCCAGATGTCGACCAAGTCTGTGCGGAGCGACTCCGCGGTCAAAGCGTCCACTGCACTGAACGGTTCGTCCATGAACAGCAGTTCAGGTTGTACCGCAAGACCGCGCGCGATGCCCACACGCTGCTTCATGCCGCCCGAGATCTCCCGTGGATACGCCTCTTCGAAACCCTCGAGACCGACCATCTTGATCACCGTGCCGACGCGGTGTTGAACTTCCTCACGTGGGAGCTGCAAAGGGACGAGGACGGACTGGATGTTCTCGCTCACGGTCATCCAGGGGAAGAGGGCGAACATCTGGAAAACCATGCCGACGCCCGGCGTCAGGCCTGTCATCTCCTTGCCACGAGCGAGCACTTTGCCGCTCGTGGGCCGCATGAGGCCGGCCAGGATGCGCAGGAACGTCGATTTGCCACAGCCCGAGGGGCCCAGGAGGCAAATGATCTCTCCCTTTCGGATGTCCATGCTGATGTTGTCCAGGACAGTCACCATGTTTCCGTTGGGCATCGGGAAAAGCTGAGTGACGTTCTCACTCGAGAGCAGGACGGACTGTTGCAGAGAGTCTTCCATGGGACCTCCTCTACTTGCTGAGGTTGTACTGCGTGCTGGCGACGGCATACAGCCTGCGCCACACGAAGCGGTTGATGAGCACGACGGTTAGCGCCATGATGAGGATTGCAGCGGCCAGTTCGGCGAAGTTGGCGCCGAATGCGGCCTCACTGATGAGAGATCCGATCCCCTGCGCCCTGAGGGTTTCGCCGCGGAACGTCACAATCTCGGCCACAATGCTGGCGTTCCAGGCCCCACCTGTCGCTGTCACCCAGCCTGTCACAAGGTAGGGAAAGATGGCCGGCAGATACAGCGACCAGAAGCGTTGCCTGCCGGTGACACGGTAGCTGGCAGCAGCCTCTTTGAGGTCCGACGGGATAGCCTGTGCGCCGGCAATGACGTTGAACAGGATGTACCATTGGGTGCCGAGCAGCATGAGCACGACACTGCCGAAGCCGATACGTACTCTGAGCAGAGACAGCAAGAGGATCACGGTCGGGAACAGCATTGGTGCGGGGAACGATGCAGCGACCTGGACGATTGGCTGCATGATCCTCGACAGCTTTGGCGAGAGTCCGATGCGCAGACCGACGGGCAACGTCCACAGGGTCCCGAGGGCAATGGCCACGGTGACGCGTGCCAGGGTCAGGAGATCGCTCCTCAGCAGCTGCAGCCATTCACCGATGCGAACGGACATGAGGAGGCGGACGACCTGGGCAAGGGCGAAGGTCAGTCCGGCTGCCAGCAGGAAGAACAGGATGCGAGAAAGGACGACGGAGACAGAGGGGCGGTTTGACACTCCATGTTGCCTGGGAACAGAAGCAACAGGAGAGCTGCCCGGCATGGTGCGAGGGGCGTGCCGAAAAAACCTTGAAATCAGGCTGGCGAACGTGCGGCCCACGGAGGAGCTTGCAGCGCCTATCCAGCGCAGGATGTGCGAGTGGTGGAGGAGGTCAAGGAACCAGGAGTCCATCGACTCTTCCTGGCTCGTGTCTTCGATACGGAACTTCTGTGCCCAGACGACGGTTGGCCGCCACAGC
>JAPLGH010000028.1 GCA_026390285.1 Caldisericota bacterium | reverse complement strand
CGCCAATCGTAAGCGAAACGTCGTCTTCATGGAGAGTCGTCGCATTCTTGAACCACATCTCGAACGTTGGGCGCGCGAGCTGTTTGCTGAAGATGTCGAGCAGGTGCTGCCAGGAATCCGACCGTTGTTCTTGCATTCTCTGCTCCCTTTACTCTCGCGCTAAGTGACCGCGCCCCGGCCAAAGGAAACAGGCCACGGCGTGGGTCCTGCGTGCACATACACCGGCGCGACTACCCCGTCCCTGTGACGGAACACCCGAGCGTTGCCAGGCAATGCACATCCGGTTTGTGTGATATAGTATAGACGAAATGAAGACCAGCGGCAATCAGGAAAAGGCCCATAGATGACAATTCGCACTAGACACGGCAGGATCAGTGGCAGGCGACGGTCCCAGGACGGTGGACTGCTTATCCTTATCCTTGCACTGGTTCTAGCGGTTTTCGTCGGTTCCAGCTTTCGAAAGGCCGGGGGACGGAACACATCCCTGGTCCTGTGCTACCTCGATACCTCGACCCGGGAGCTGGTCAGAAGTCCTTCGGTGGCAAAACTGCCGACACGGCGGGTGGAAGAGGTGGCAAGCATCATCGATCTCCTGCGTAACCCCCCTGCAGGCGAGGGACTTGCGACGGCAGTTCCTGCTGGATTCACTGCGCGTAACGTGACGCTGTTGCCCGGGGGGATTCTTCACGTGGTTCTGGGAGTGGCGCGCGGACAGCCTCCCATGGGGTTTGGGGAAGAAAACGCGCTCTACTGGCAGCTTGTCAACTCAATGTTGAGTCTTCCAGGGGTGAGTTCGGTCGAGCTCTCGGTGGACGGTCGCCCGACGGGTACCTTTCTTTCGTTCGTCAAGACGCAGCGAGAGTTGACCGCCAATGACGCCATGCTGGACAAGGGACAGCCGGTTGATCTCTATTTTGTGGCTGCTGACGGCCGTCTTGTTGTTGAACGCCGTGCACTTCCAACCGGACTGACGCGCTCTCAGCTGGCCTTTCAGGCTACGCGCGCTCTTATGGAGGGGCCGCAGCATCCTAGCCTCGGGAGCCCTCTACCCGGCACTGACGTGCTTCGGGGCGTCACCGTCTTCGGCCGAACAGCTTCCGTCGATTTCGAGGAGAGTGTCCTCAAGCTGAACATGGGAGCCGAGGAGGAAGAGCAGGCCAAGAACTCCCTGGTCCTCACGCTCACGAGACTCGCGGGCGTCAGCCGGGTCCGGCTCCTGGTCAGCGGACACAGCGTACAGAGCCTGTTTGGACACGTGGACGCGGCAGATCCCCTGTTCAGGCTGGACGGGAGCCTGGAAGCCGGGACGGCCGTCGCCGTCTACAGCCTGACCGAAGTGGACGGCGACAAGCTGCCGGTATTGACGGTTTATCCACAGAAGCAGGGATTCACGGGGCGCAACATCATGATATCGAAGTCGATTGCCCAGATGGCAAATCCGCCTTCAGGCGACACTTCACTTGTCCCTCTCGGTACCAAGGTCAGCTCCATGGCCCTGCAAGGCAACTCCGGGACGCTGCTCCTGTCTCTTGGCATGACCTCTGTGCCTCAGGACCAGGCGGCCGAGGCGCTCATGGTCGAACAGTTGCGGCTGAGTCTCACCGAACTGCCGTCTGTCACGTCCCTGCAGATCGGGATCAACGGGTCTGTTGCTTTTCTGCCAGGAGGGTACTATATAGGCAATCCATTCTTGCGATAGGAGGAAGAGCATGGCGACAGACAGGACCGAATTTCGGCTGCTGGCAGGGGCTCTGGCAGCTCCCCAGCACCTTGAGAAGCTCCAGAAGCTGGGCATGAGTTCTTCGCTGTTCGAAGACGGTGACCTCAGGATTGTCTTCGACGCATTTCAATGGTACTGCTCCAACCACAAGGGCGAGGGAGCCAGGATAGACCTTCCACTGTTCACGGCTTACCTGACCGAAGAACGCCACGTGACCCCCGCCGTTGCGACGCTGGTGGGCAAGCTGACGGACGCCGGCGGCGAGGAGATGACGACGCTGATCGAACTCCTGGATCGGTTGAAAACGCGGGCAGCACGTCGGAAGCTGCGCACGATCGCCGATAACATCAACAGCTTCACCGAAGCTGAGAAACAAGGCCGGCGCGTAGAGGACTTCGCGGCCGAGGTTTCGGAGCAGTTGCGCCAGGTGGCCCGCCTGTCCTCCCAGAACAGGCAGGAGCCCATCCGTGACGAGTTGCTGCGATATGTGGATGAGGTCCGCACGAGAGAAAAGAACCGG
The DNA here is from genome assembly GCA_026390285.1 of Caldisericota bacterium. Classification (GTDB taxonomy): domain Bacteria; phylum Caldisericota; class Caldisericia; order Cryosericales; family Cryosericaceae; genus Cryosericum. Next base: position 968 of record JAPLGH010000028.1, on the reverse strand, counting down.
CCCTCCATCATGGGTATGAGTATTGCCCCGTATGACAACCTAAACATCGCCATCTCGGGGCTGCGTCCTGGCTTCTACTACGCACTCGGGGGAGCCCCAAGGAGAGGCAAAACGAACCTCATGCTGCGGCTTGCCACGCTGGTTGCGCGCAACGAGAAGGTGCCAGTCCTGTACTACTCCTACGAGCAGACGAGGCGAGTCCTCCTGACCCGTGTCCTGTCACAGGAATCACTCATCAACCCCCTCATCCTTCAGTCCGGCGACATCAGAACACAGGCGGAGCTTGTCACCCGCTTCAACAAGGGAATCCGCGAGGCGTCCGCCTACATGGACAATTTCTATCTCTTCGAGGGAGACCGGCAGGATACCATGGAACACATCCGCAGTGTTGCGTACGGGATCATGGACGCCCACCATGCCGACCATTGCGCCATCTTCATCGACTACCTGCAGAAGGTGCCGACGGTCAACCCATATGCCAGCCTGCAAAAGCAGGTCGACGAGGTGTCCGGACTCATTGCACAACTCTCCACCGAGCTGCAGTCCCCCATCGTGGCTGTGTCATCGTTTGACAAGGATGGATGCCGTCTCGACAGTGAGACGTCCAAGGACCGTCCCACGATGTTCAACTGTACGGGCGGCGGCGACATCGAGTATGACGCGGACGCAGCACTCATCATCGTCAAAGACTATCACGACACCGCGCAGCTAGAAGAGAAGATTGCAAACGCCGTGCGTGAAGGGGGAGTGAACCCTCACCACATTCCCCACTTCGACATCCTCAACTTGTTTATCGACAAGAACCGGGATGCTCCCGAGGGAGGCAACATCATTGTCCAGTTCCTCTTCCTGATCGAAGATAACCAGATGGTGGAACTAGGCTACAAGGATGTCGAAGAGCGCTACTCCTATGCCAAAGCCGGCAAGATCTTCGAGTGGCTTCTCGAGCGTGGATATCTCGAGGCGGT
>JAPLGH010000180.1 GCA_026390285.1 Caldisericota bacterium | reverse complement strand
TTCTCTGCCGGCATCTCCGGCAGCATCAGTGATTCCTCCGCAGAGGACCTCGTCAAACTGGCTGACGATCGCCTGTACGAATCCAAGCGGCTTGGCAGCGGGTACGTCACCAGCCGATAGGATAGCTCTTCCATTCCAGCCCGTCATTCACGCTCACGCGGGAATCCAGTCCTGTCCCCTGTTGCCACGTGTTACAACAACTACGGCTGTCCCCTGTTACAAAGTCCTTGTCCGGCGCACTGCAGCCGCTATACTGACCGCATGAAGATCATGGTTTGCGCCCAGGGCGGCGGTCTCAAGAAATCCTACAACAAGATGGCACAGGATGAGTACTGTCGCCGTCTGGAGCACTACTGCGAGGTGAGCGTCGTCGACGTTGCCTCACGGCAGCTTGCCAACTACGCGCGGTTTGAAGAGGGTGCGCGCGTTCTCCTCGACCCGCGCGGCCAGGAGATCACATCGCACGAGCTGTCCGAGCGCCTGCAGGACCTCATGAATATGGGAACGCGGAAGCTGTCGTTCTTCATTGGGGGCGCCGAGGGGTTCAACCCTACTCTGCAGACATATATCGAACAGAACGTGGGGGTCCGACCCCTCTCGCCCGGCACGAGCATCCTTTCGTTCGGCAAGCTGACCCTGCCACACGAGCTGGCACGCGTCATTCTTCTGGAACAGCTCTATCGTGCGTTCTCTATTCTCAATGGAGAGCCGTACGACAAGTAGCCGCTGTCAACTGTGATGACAGCTGTCACAGTCTGCGGTTGAGACTTATCCACAGCCTGCAACCGATTGCAGAGAAGCCGGAAGTTATCATCAATAAAGTGTCTGTAGGTCTCCACTGGGACACTGTGCCAACCTGCTGACAGGTTATCCACAGGCCCAGACGCCGTTTTTGTGCGGCTCAACCGCCATCTTTGTGGGCTTCTGCCCGCTTTCCACAGGTCTGTAATCACACCGGGAGGAATCAGCGTTCGCTGACCAGAAATGGAAACGAGCTGCGCAACCTGCGCAGCTCGTCAGAAATACCCTTTCCCTACAGGTTCCTCGTATCTAATTCCCGCAACTGCATGAACTGCCTCCACAACTGCACGATCCTCCGTCCATCCCTGCATCGTCGAAGTCTCCCGCCTGCAGGCGGGCAGTGGGTACCATCTGACACTCTGTACCACAGTCCGGGCAGACAGCTGTCCAGCGCGAACACGGGCCATACGTGCGATCAACCCATTCCTGCTTCGTGCCTTCTGCCTCAAATGTCTTTGTGCATGTTTCACACATGAACTTCATCGTTCCTCCCTGTGTCGTCAGTTGTTCTGTCAGTACGCAGCTTCGTAACACTCATGAGTATACGTGTGATCAGGCACCAATTGTCACCAGTATGTGATTGTCATTGCACACAAGTCGAGGAGCCACGGCCTTCCTGCCCCCCAAGCTCGACGGCGTCGACGCATTGCCAGATGTTCCCTTCGTCGGCCTGAAGAAAGGAGAGGTACGCCACCCGGAACGAAAACGGGACCAGCTCCTGACGGACGGCGTTCATTGCCTGGAGCAACGCCTGGCGACCAGCGAAGAACCCGATGGAGATGTGGGGCACGAAATCATGGACGCGATCGAACGCAACGTCCGGGAACAGTTCCAGGATTGCTTGCCTCAGCGTAAGCAGTTCGCCACGGGATGCAGTCGGCCGTAGCCACAGCACAAGGTCGTCCATGAACGTGCCGACGCCGGCGACCTGGACAGTGAACGGATGGATGTGGGCCAGGACCTCACGCATCCGAGGGCGAGCCGGCATCCAGTCACAGACGTCCAGTTCGGGCGCAAATGCCAGCGTGATGTGAGGCATGATGCGGGTCACGTTGGGGTCATACCGCCTGCGGAAGGCATCCACACAGTCTGCTGCATCGCCCGACACTGCGACCGTGACCGCCCCTCCCTTGCGGAGCCTCTTCGCGTTCTGTTCCATGGCATCAGTATACGCCGACCCAGGGTCAGGTCTACACATTTTACAAACTGCCTTCGGCGAGAAGACCTCGGAAGCAAGTGAGGCACAACGCTGGACCATCGTCATCATATCCAGGGGCCGTTGCTGGTTCGTCTCCCGAAACGAGAGTACAATAGAAACGAGGAAGGGGTCTGAGTCATGGGAGGTATCGCTATGGCAGTCTATGTCGGTACGAACCCACCTGCCGGGTGGGAGAGCTTCTGGGACGAGGCGGCACGGCGGGCAGGCTACACGGGTCCGCGTCCACCGGTCATCACGGACATCACTGAACTTGCGCACCATGGGGACGACATCAGCACACTGGTCACCAAGACGGTAACGGTGGAACTGCTAGCGGCCGCGCCTCATCTCAAGCTGGTTCAAGTTCCCATCGCCGGTGTCGACACCATCGATATGGCGCTCCTCAGGCGTGCCGGAGTGCCTCTTGCAAATTCGCATGACAACCGTGAGGTCACTGCAGAACAAGCTATGGCTTTGATGTTAGCTTTGGCGCGGCATATCGTCCCCTACGACCGGGACATGCGCAGAGGAGTGTGGCATGGATACTTCATCGCAGCGTGGGAACCAGTCACGGCCCTGGTGGGCAAGACGGTCGGCATCGCCGGTCTAGGCAACATCGGCTTGCACATCGCAAAAGTCTGCAAGGCGTTGGGCATGACAGTACTGGGTCTCAAGCGTACACCCGGCAGTGCCCCGTCAGCGGATGTCGATGCTCTCTACACGCCAGAGCAGAAGCTTGATTTCGTTCGTCGAAGCGACTTCGTCGTCGATGTCCTGCCGCTGACGGCCGAGACTGAGAACTACTTTGGCAGGGCGGAGTTCGAAGCCATGCGCGGCCACTGGTTCATTAATATTGGCCGCGGGGACAGCGTCGATGAGAAGGCACTGTATGACGCGCTCAAGGACGGTACGCTGGCCGGAGCCGGTCTCGACCCATGGTGGGTCTATCCAGTGATCCCGACGCCGCGTGATCAGACCGGCGGGATGATCCCCGTCATGCCTGCGCATGAACCCTTCTGGGAACTCGACAACGTCGTGATGTCCCCGCATACCGGCGGATTCACGGACGTGTCCGTCAAGGGGCTGTGGACCGATTCCTTCGAGAACGCCATCCGAGCCGACCGTGGCGAGACGCCGCGCAACCTGGTAAACCTGGAGCATGGCTACTAGCGCCTGATTACTGAACCCTGCATGCCTGACTGACACACCTCGCCCTGATGGCGGGGTGTGTTCATTTCTTCGTTTTCGTCCTGGTCATCGAGGTGGCTGCCGCGTTTCTTCTTCGCTTCCCGAAACGAGAGTACAATATTGACGAAGAAGGGGTCCACGTCATTGGGGGTATCGCTATGGCAGTCTACATCGGCACCGTCCCACCGGTCGGGTGGGAAAGGGTATGGGACAAGGCAGCACAGCGCGCAGGCTACACTGGGCCGCTGCCACAGATCATCACCGACGCGACCGTACTGGCTCAGCACGGAGAGGATATCGGTGCGCTGGTCGCCAGGACCGTGACGCCGGAGCTGCTGGCAGCTGCGCCTCATCTCAAGCTGGTCCAGGTACCGTTCGCAGGGGTCGACAGCTTCGATATGGCAACACTCAAGCGTGCGGGAGTGCCTCTTGCGAACTCGCACGGCAACCGTGAGGTGACCGCCGAACATGCCATCGCTCTGATGTTTGCGCTGGCACGCCGCATCATTCCCTACGACCGCGACCTGAGGCAGGGCATCTGGCACGGCTTCACGACGATGGATGAGCCGATCATCGGACTTTTCGGCAAGACAGTCGGCATCTCCGGCTTGGGCAACATCGGCGGTCACATCCTGCGCATCTGCCGTGCCATGGACATGAAGGTCCTCGGTCTCAAGCGCACGCCCGGCGGGGCATGCAGTGACCTGGTGGACCGTGCGTACGGCACCGACGAGAAGATGGAATTCCTGCGCGCAAGTGACTTCGTCGTCGACGTCCTGCCGCTGACCGCCGAGACGGAGAACTTTTTTGGCAGGGCGGAGTTTGAGGCAATGCGCGGCCACTGGTTCATCAACATCGGCCGCGGTGGCACCGTGGACGAGAAGGCACTCTATGAAGCGCTGAAGAACGGCACGCTGGCCGGCGCCGGCATCGACCCATGGTGGGTGTATCCGTCGCAGCCTGTCGCCAAGGACCCGGTCACCGGCCGCATGCTGCACCCGGTCTTCCCTGCCCACGAGCCGTTTTGGGAGCTGTCAAACGTGGTGATGTCACCGCACACCGGTGGTTTTGCCGACGTCTCCATCGACGGACTCTGGGGCGAGTCCTTCGAGAACGCCATTCGCGCCGACCGTGGCGAGACGCCGCGCAACCTGGTCGACCTGGAGCGCGGCTACTAGCCTATGGGGTCACCTGGTGAATACGCACCCACTGGTAAGTTGTGCCAGGTGCAGGTGAATTGATGCGCATGACGTTGCACACCTCCATGCAAGCATAGACATCAGACTGCGTTCCTAGCGAGTGCGAGCAACGTTATGACGGCCCCAGTCCCAGGACTGGGCCCCCTTCCTTTCCTGGATCATATGCAACCTTCTTGCACCAACTGGGATATCATTGTGGAAAGGCAAGAGCATCGATGCGAAGGGGTGGCGCTATGGACGAGGAGCTCACGACAGTTGTCACACGTGTCCACTCAGGAGAGGAAGCAGCGTTTGACGAACTGTATCATCTCACAGTTCGACAACTGTACAAGACTATGTACACGTACCTGTTGACGCGGGAAGACGTGGAAGACGCAGTCCAGGACGCGTACCTGAAACTCTACCAGGTGCGCAGGAAGCTGGACAGTACACGTTCAGTACCGGTCTACCTGAGGACGATCGCCATCAACTGCGCGAAGCGAAAGCTTCGCCGAACCCACCCCGTAGGGGCGCCGGTCGAGGAGGATGACGTCTCGGATACCGAGCTCTTGAAGGGTGCTGTACGAGAAGCATTGCAGCAGATTTCGGCGGCCGATCGCCTCGTGATGGGGTTGTTTTACGGCGATCAGGCCTCCATCCAGGACATTTGCAGGATGACGGGCGAGAAGGAAGGAACGGTCAAGTCCCGGCTCTCACGAGCACGGGAACGACTACGGGAGGTAATCGACCATGGAACATGACGATAGAGAGTATACAGATATGCTGAACGAGGGACTCAAAGATGTCGAGCCGGGTGCTGGACTGCACGGGAAAGTGCGGGATCGGATCGCGCGGAACGTTGTGCACGTTCGCCGCCGCAATACGGCTCTCGGAGCCGTGGCTATTGCCATCGTCCTGACCATGGCGCTGAGCACAGTGACACCGGTCTTCGGTCGGAACGGGACTCTGCCCCAGGTTATTACGGCAATGGCCGCAGAACGGCAGGCCCAGAAGATGACCAGGACTCTCGGAACGGCAACCGTCCAGCAGACGGGTGCTGCGTTGCTGGTGCCGGAGGCGACCGTTCAGACCGTCGCCGACAGTGCGCTCTCCGAAACGGACAGTATCCTGGCCCTTGTCATAGCTGATCGGGCCGGCAGGCCGGTAGGAGAGGTAGTGGCTCTCAGAAGCCAGGGGCTTGGCTGGGGCGTCATCATGGCACGACTCGGTATCTCTGGGCACGATATCAGTGAAGCGGTGGATCAGGCACAGACAGTTGCCACGGCCAACACGCCTTCGACATCCTCACAGGGCAACAGCACTTCCAACCAACCGGCCGTCAGCAATAGGGACGGTGACAAGGTTGTTGTGAACGGCCAGATCACTGCTATCGTCCCGGGTTCCCCGATGTCCATCACGGTCGAGGGCAAGACGTTTGCCATCGTGGCAGATACACGGTTGAAGTATCATGGCAAGGCTATCACGCCACTTGAGATCTTCAACAAGCGGGCGGCTGGAATGCTGTACGCTACCGTTCAGGGGACACAGCTCTCGGAGACGAGCCTGCAGGCAAACCTGATCATCGTGCAGGATGCGCCGGACATGACCGAGCAAGAGCAAGAGGAGCCGGAGCAGCCGAAGACCAACAATGAGCAGCAGATCCGTGGCAACGTCACGTTCGTCTCCCCGACACTTTTCCAGGTCAGTGGATTCGCCCCTGGCATTGTCCTCAATGCTGACACCAAGGTGGAACAGGTCGGAGCAGGCAAATCAAGGTGGAACAGGTCGGAGCAGGCAAATCGACGCTCGCCGACATCACAGTCGGTCAGATGGTCCAGGTCCATGTCTCGGTGTCCGGGACTACCTATAAGGCGACCCAGGTTCATATCGAAGACAAGTATGTGAAGCCTGATACGGCATCCGGCGAGAATGCGGACCAGCAGGGCACTCAGCCGGCCAGCAACGAGCAGCAGGTTCGCGGCAAGGTTGCCGTAGTCACGACGACTCTCCTGCGCATTGACGGATTTGCGAGCGACATTGCTCTCAACGGTGACACCAAGGTGGAACAGGTCGGAGCAGGCAAATCGACGCTCGCCGACATCACAGTCGGTCAGACAAGGTGGAACAGGTCGGAGCAGGCAAATCGACGCTCGCCGACATCACAGTCGGTCAGATGGTCCAGGTCCATGTCTCGGTGTCCGGGACTACCTATAAGGCGACCCAGGTTCATATCGAAGACAAGTATGTGAAGCCTGACGAGTCTGCGGACGAGGACCAGCAGACGGACCCTTCCGTCAAGACTTGGCACGGGACGATCGCCAATGTTGTCGTGCAGCAGGGAATCAACTCCGCCAATGAACAGACTATTGGCCTTGTCGTGCTTGCAGAGTCTGGTCAGCCTACGTTCTATTGGGTCCTTCCGACATCAGTACTGCAAGACGCCAGTCACCACACGCTGACCCTGGCGGCTCTCCAGACCTTGCAGGGCACCGCTGTTCAGAAAGTGACTATCCAGGGCAGGTTCTTGGCTGACGGTACGGTCGACATCGTGAAACTGACGGTGACGACTGTGAACACCACGACCACTCCTGAGCCCACAAATCCAGGCAAGGGCAACGGAAAGCACTGACAGTAGTCAGTCATTGTTTCCCCCTTGGCCCGCAGGGCAAGCTGCGGGCCTTTTCCATTGGCGCAGGAGCTGGAACAACTTGCGACCCTTGCCGAACCCTTCTTCGGAAGGATGGTCACCAGGATCAACGCGCATTCTCACGGAGCTAGCGTTTGTCGCTATTGTCCAGGGCGTCGCGAGCGGTACCATGTGAGCATGGACACGGTTACTCGCAAATCGCTGATCTATCGTACCGGCATCGGTGGCAAGGGGGCCTATGCGGCGACACACGTCGTCGGCTGCTCACATGGCTGCCGCTTCCCGTGCTACGCCTTCCTCATGATGCAGCGGTTTGGTAAAGTCGCCTCGTATGAGGAATGGTGCCGGCCCCGGCTGGTTGCCAATGCTCTTCAGCTGGCGCAGAAGGAGCTTCCGCGGTTGCGCGACAAGGCGCGCTCCGTCCACCTCTCATTTGCGACTGACGCGTTTATGTACCAGCAGCCGGAGGTCACCGCATTGACGCTCCAGCTCATGCGCCTCATCAACTCCTATGACATCCCTGTGCACACGCTGACCAAGGGGGTCATCCCTGAGGAGGCGCTGCAACTGTCTCGCGCGAACCAGTTCGGCATCACCCTGGTTTCGGTTGACGAGAACTTCTGGACGCGGTACGAACCGGGCACCGCCCCCTATCCCGAGAGGATCGCCGCCCTGTGCCGCGCGCACGATCGGGGGTTTCACAGCTTCGTCAACATGGAGCCTTATCCTACACCCAACATCTGGCAGCAGGACGTCCTCCGTGTCCTCGAAGCCGTCGACTTCGTGGACGAGGTCCGCCTGGGCCAGCTCAACTACAACGACACCGTCAAGCAGTATCCAGGCTGGAAAGCATTCTATCGTAGGACGGGTGTGATCGCGCGAGACTGGTGCACAGAGCATGGCATCGCGTACGAAGGCATTGCGGCGGCCGAGGTTCGCCATGTCAGACATGCGGCATCGGACCCCAGGGACTTGTTCGGTGCCTGAGCGAATTTACACTTCGGGACGGTTCCAAACTATAACAATCTCGATACGCGCGAGCCCTTCGGCTGGAATCGTGGTATAACGACATTACTCAGCAGGGCGCAGGCAATCGGAGGAAACGATGGCGGACGACGAACGAACGCAGTGGGACATCATAGCGCAGGCGCTGGAGGAAACGGGCGAGTACCGTATCATCCGAAAACTCCATCCCCGTGAGCGGTATGCCGAACCGGACGGCGAGCCGACCCAGCTGGGCCTGATCCTCGACACTGAGACCACCGGCCTTGACCCGCAGGCGGACGACGTCATCGAGCTGGGCATGGTCCTGTTCGAGTACGCGCCCGCCACGGGACGCATCTACCACGTCGTCGACACGTTCGACGAGCTGAGGGACCCAGGGCGTCACATTCCCGCTGAGATCACTGCCATGACGCACATCACGGACGACATGGTGCACGGGCGCGCGATCGACGTGGCGGCGGTCGACGCATTCGCCAATCGGGCCACCGTGGTCATCGCTCACAACGCGGCGTTCGACCGTCCATTCGTCGAGAAGCAATGGAGTGTGTTCGAGGCCAAGCCTTGGGGATGTTCCATGACCCAAGTGCACTGGCGCGACGAGGGCATCGCAACCCAGAAGCAGGAGCTCATCGCGCTCTGTATGGGCTTTTTCTACGAGGCCCACCGTGCCGAGAACGACTGCCACGCCCTCCTCCACATCCTGGCAAATGCACTGCCCCTGTCGGGTCAACCTGCGCTGAAGCCGCTTCTCGAGCACGCCATGGCCAACGATGCCCACATCTGGGCCATCGCAGCTCCCTTTGATGCCAAGGACGCCCTGAAGTCGCGCGGGTACCGCTGGAGCAACGGCGCAGGAGGTGAGCCGAAGTCTTGGCACGTCATGGTCATGGCGGACGAGCTCGACGCCGAGCTGGCGTTTCTGGACAGTATCTATGGCGGTGACGCGCGCAGCATTGTCCGGGTGGACCGAATGTCGCCGCTCAACCGTTTCTCAAACCGGACGTGAGCATGGAGCGGCTGGTCTTCGACGTCGAGACGGTCGGGGTCCTGTGGGAGTCACTGGAACCGGACATCCAGGAGTCGCTGCTGCGTTCTGCCAGGAGTGACGAGGAGCGGCAGGATGTCCAGGACTCGCTGAGCCTGTTCCCTGTCACGGCACAGATAGCCTGTATTGCGCTCTACTCGCCCGAACAGGACCATGCGGCCGTGTTCTTCCAGGGACCAAACGGTGGCGTGGAAACCGTCCGCGAGGAGAAGGCCGTGTTCGTGCCCTGCACGGAGAAGGAGCTGCTGATGCACTTCTGGGAAGCCGCCGGCAGGGCGAAACAGGTCATCACATTCAACGGGCGCGGTTTCGACTGCCCTTTCCTTCTGGTGCGCTCGGCGGCCAACCGTGTGCGTCCGACCATCGACCTCATGCCCAATCGTTACAGCAACCAGCATGTGGATCTTATGGATCAGTTCACGTGGTTTGGAGCATTCCGTCGCCGCTTCTCCCTCGAGGTCTGGTGCAAGGCGCTCGGCGTGGAGCAGCCCAAGCGCGAGGTGCACGGGAGCGATGTCGCCGCACTGTACGCCGCCGGCGAGTACATGAAGATCGCGCGGTACTGTCTGGGTGATGCCAAGGCGACCGCGCAGCTATTCGACCTCTGGAGCAAGTACATGCGGTACCCCGGGCCGGGGCAGGAGTCGGCACAGAGCTAGCACCGCGTCCTTCCCGAAGAGGTGATTGAGTTCCGGCCTCTCCCGGAACGACGAAAGGAGACTCCCGATCTGTCATTCCTGCGCATGCGGGAATCCATCCTTCTTCGGTAGTGTGCGCCTGATTCGACGGGGACGACGGACGGAGATAAGGCACGTGGCTGGCGATCTGCCTCTTGCAGTGCCCGGGCATTTTCCCATGATAGTGGCATACGCCTTGCCATGGAGGAAGAGCTCGCATGACCGCACAGAGAGGAAACACCCGGGAGATCTGGCGTCGCGTCTTGCCGGTGGCCCTTGTCCTGGCCGCCGTCACAACCGCATTCATGGTGACGTATGAGCCCCTGGCCCGCGTCGAAGTCATGGATTTCGCGCAGGAACAACAAGATCTGGGCAGTATCTACGGACTGTGGACCAACGAGCAGAAGGCGCTCAAAGCCATGCCCCTTGCCGACTACATCGAGTCGGTGACTGCCGGGAAGACGACAGCTGTGAGTGGTACAACGTGGGACACGTTTGCCAGGGGAGTGTCGCTGACACAGGAAGGGAGTCCTCCAGACCGCACTTGGCGACTCCGCGTCGGCGAATGGGGTGGTGTGTACGCCCGACAGCGCGACCTGCCCTCGCCCGAACTGCTTGCCAGGCTGCCGGATGGGGAAGAGCGCTACGCGGCTCTGCCCGACGGGACATGGGTAAAGGCCGTCGCGGTGCGCCTCAGCAGCAGCGACTTCACGCTGGGCGCAGGCCTGCATGGTCCGCCGCACGCGCTCGTATATCCACTGCGCAGTCTGTTCTTCCCTCTGCTGGGGCTCGCCGCGCTGCTGTACGTCCTGTTGCCGTGGCCGCGCAGAGGCAAGGACATTATCGCGTACGACAGGTGGCGTGTGGTCCTTGGCGACATTCTGGGACTCGTCCTTACCATAGTGTTCGTCGCGATGCCCTTCCTGATCACCAGCAACTCTGCCCTGGCCGTCACGGAATACTGGGGACTGACCCTGGTGTTCTGGCTCATCGGACTTCTCGGCCTGTGGGCGGTGCAGGTCGGCATCAGCGCCGGAGGCTTGCAGATGATGATCCTAGCCGACCGTCTCGTGCGCGTGACCTCGTGGCGGTACGACGAGTGCCTGTACGCGGATATGGCGCTGGTCCAGCCTGCCATCCAGGTCGCGCCGAAGTGGCTCATCACGGCGTCGTGGCTCGCCGCGCTGTCTGGCCGGGGTGGTTCGGGCGGCGCTCTGCTGGGCGCGCAGTCGGAGACGCGTGGTTTCCGCATCACTATGAAGGACGGGCGATTTGTTCACATCTGGCTTACGGACCAGATGGGTTCCATGACGATGCGCGGTGCTGAAACGCTGACTGGTGTCCTGGCCGCAGCAGGCGTCCCCATGAGCACCGAAAGCGTCACCGTCCGCGGAATGAGCGTCGGCTAGAACTTCCCTATATCTGTCCCTGTGCCGCCTTGATGACGTCCGCCAGGACGCCCGAGGCGGTAAGGATGGGACCTCCGCCGATGCCGCGGATGACGACCGGGAGATCGCCGAACCGGCTGGTGCTGAACAGGAAGATGTTCTCAGAGGGTTCCAGCGTCCCCCAGATGGATGCCTGCGGGAAGCTGCGGAGGCCGAGTGTAACAGCCCCGTCAGCGGAGGCTGAGCCAACGTAGTAGGTGACCATCCCTGGTTGCCGGGCAACTGTCAACCGGGCAGCGAGGCGCGCCATGCCATTGCCCCGGAAGGCCTCGAAATCCGGATAGTTCTGATCGAGAAGTGGCTCCTGGTCAACGTCGCCGATGCTGGTCGGGAGCCCCATCGTCTTGGCCAGGATGACGATCTTGCGCAGGGCGTCGCGCCCGGCAATGTCCGTCAGAGGATTGGGTTCTGCAAACCCTCTCTGCATCGCGTCTGTGATAGCCGCGTCCAGCGGCAGCCCACGGTTGAAGCCCCCCAGGATGCACGACAGCGAACTGCTGGGCAGAGCGACGACGCGCTGGACCGTGTCGCCGGTCGTCATGAGGTCGACCAGCGTGCTGATGACGGGGAGAGAGCCGCCGACAGTGCATTCATACCGGAACGGCGTGTGGGCACGTTGGCTTGCCGTCCGCGCCTGCTCGAACCAGCCGGCTGTCTCCGCGAGAGGGATCTTGTTTGCCGTGACGACCGGGATGCCCATCCCCAGGGCTTCGAGCAGCAGGGCCCCCGTCTCGGCAGTGGCGGTGACGTCAATCAGCACATATCGTGTGGAGTTTGGAAGGCCGAAGCGGTCGAACACGGGATCCAGGACGTCGAGCGTCATGCCGACCGCGCGCGGTGTCCATTCGTCGAAAGATGCTCCCCTGTCGGCTGCCCGCAAAGCCAGATCGTCGCCCAGCGCAGCGCTGCTGCTGCGCACGACAGCGGCGTATTCCAGGTGGACGCCAGTCTCGAGCTCGATACGCGCACGGTTTTCGACTGCCAGGTGGACCAGCGGTCCCCCGACCTTGCCATATCCCAGCTGGATGACGTGCGTCACCGGGGTGGTTTTCACTGCAATTCCTCCTCGATGATGCCGGCAATCGTTTCGGGGTTCGAGGGGACGTGGCGTGGTTCGTTGGCGCAGGCGTCCAACGATGCAGTGTCCCGGACACCTAGGTCGGCCGTCTGTCCCGCCGCGAGTGCGATGGTCGTGTCGGGGTCCTTGAGCAGGTTGCCGGTGACGATCAGCAGGACGCTCTCGCCGGGCCGCACGACGTGTTCGCGCGTCAGCCTGCGCAAGCCGGCAAGCGTAGCGGCCGATGCTGGTTCACACCCGACGGCCTGCCAGTCGAGGTCGTGTTTCGCCTGCAGGATCTCGGCGTCGGTGACGCTGGTCACGACACCGTTTGTGAAGCGGATGGCGCGCACGGCCTTGTCATAGCTGACCGGGTTGCCGATACGGATGGCAGTCGCGATGGTCTCCGGCTGCATGGGTTCGAAGTGGCGGAAGTTGCCCTGCGCGGCACGCGCGAACGGGGACGCCCCCTCGGCCTGGATGACCGCAAGGCGTGGCACGCGGTCGATGAGGCCCAGCGCCTTCATCTCGATGAGCGCCTTGCCGAACGCGCTGGTGTTGCCCAGGTTTCCTCCCGGCACGACGATCCAGTCCGGCAGCATCTGTCCCAGCTGGAAGAAGCTGTCCAGGATGATGGTCTTCTGTCCTTCCAGGCGGAACGGGTTCAGCGAGTTGACCAGGGTCAAGTTGTGTGTCGTGGCCATCTGTTCCACCGCGTGCATGGCGTCGTCGAAGCTGCCGTCGATCTGCAGAGTGTGAGCGCCGTATGCAAGTGTCTGCGCCAGCTTGCCTTGCGCGATCTTGCCCTCGGGGATGAGGACGAAGACCGGGAGGTGGGCGCGGGCGCCATATGCTGACAGCGAAGCGGAGGTGTTGCCTGTAGAGGCGCAGATGAGCGCACGCGCTCCCTGGTGCCTGGCCCAGCTCACGGCGACGGTCATGCCCCGGTCCTTAAACGAACCCGTGGGGTTTTCGCCTTCATGCTTGGCCCAGAGGGCAGACAGACCGAGCGGGGAGGCGTCCAGTGTGTACAGGTTGGTGCGGCCCTCCGGGAAGGTCACCAGGTCGTCTGGGGGCACGTCCAGCACAAGTTCGCGGTAGCGCCAGACGCCGGAGAGGTCCTGTGGCAGGTGGGAGGAGAGACGGGATTCGAATGTAGCGGCGAGAGCAACCGGAGACGGAGCGCTGTGCATATCAAGCTGGACGTCGAGCAGTCCGCTACAGTCACATCGGAGCCGGTGCTCTTCGAGAGGATAGGTCGATCCGCACGTTATGCACTTCAATTGTCTGTTCATGGGCACACCTCGATTCCAGTATGCTGAAGAACGGCCGAGTGACAACTGCTGCAACATTCTCGGGACGGTTCCGAGAATGTTGCAGCCGACGACACGGTCCTCAGTGCAGTTTGTCGAGTTCCTCCTTGCTGAGGCGGTTGTGGCGGATGAGACGTCCAGTGGTGGCAAAGACGACGTCTTCGGCGATATTTGTCGCCAGGTCGGCGACGCGCTCGAGGTTGCCGCTGACAAACAGGATCTGGAGCGAGCGGTCGATCGTCCTGGGATCGGCCATCATGTAGGTAAGGAGCTCTCTGAGGATCTGATTGTCCAGCTGGTCGACGATGTTGTCGCGTTCCACAACGTCGATAGCAAGGCGGGTGTTCTGGGTCGAGAACGCCGTCATCGCGTCAGCAAGCATCTTCCGCGCTTCTTCGCTCATGCGCGGGATATCGATGTAGGGCTTGATGTTGGGCCGCGGGATCAGGTACTGGGCACTCTCGGCGATGTTGACGCCATGGTCTGCTAGGCGCTCGAGGTCTGTGCCGATCTTGGCGTACATGTAGACACTGCGCAAGGTCCGCGCCTCAGGCTGGTAGAGGGCGATGAAGTTGATGGTCTCGCGTTCGATGGCGTGGTCGAACTCATTTGCCATGGGCTCGTCGACGTCGATGACTTCCTTGGCAAGCGCTTCATCTTTGGTGACGATCGCCCGTGTGCTCTTTTCGATCATGGAACTGGCCAGGGCGCTGAATGCAAACAGCTTGTCCTTGATCTCCTGAAGCTTCTCTTCATGCATGGTCTGCTCCTTTCTTGTCATCCGTACTTGCCGGACAGATAGTCTTCGGTTCGCTTGTCCTGCGGGCCGACGAAGACACGCTTGGTCTCGCCAAACTCCACCAGTTCGCCCAGCATGAAGAAGGCCACATAGTCCGAGATGCGCGCCGCCTGCTGGAGACCGTGGGTCACGAACAGGATACTGTAATCAGCCTTGAGGTCGGACAGGAGCTCTTCGATAGTAGCCGTCGACTTGGGGTCGAGAGAGCTGGTCGGCTCGTCGAACAGCACGACTGCTGGTTCCATGGCAATCGTGCGCGCGATGCACAGGCGTTGCTGCTGTCCTCCGGAAAGGGATGTTCCGGCCTTGAACAGCTTGGCCTGGACTTCCGTCCACAAGCCGACCTTATTCAGCGTCGCCTCCACGATCTGGTCCGCTTTGTCCCGCGAGAGCCGCTGCCCGGTCAGGCGATAGCCGGCAAGCACGTTCTCATAGACGGTCATCGTAGGGAAGGGGTTGGGCCGCTGAAACACCATGCCGATGTGCTTGCGGACGTCGACGACGTCCATGGTCGACGTGTCGGCGCCCTCGAGCAGGACCGTGCCGGAGAAGCGGGCTCCCGTCGTCATCAGGTGCAGTCCGTTGAGTGTCCGTACGAAGGTCGTCTTGCCGCATCCGGACGGGCCCATGATAGCGGTGACCCTCTTTTTCGGGATGCGCGCCGAAACGTCGAACAGGACCTGATCCTTGCCGAACCAGGCGTTGACCTTCTGGGTTTCGAGAACGATGGCAGGTTCTTCCATGAGTGCCTTCCTTATGCCTTCACCCGCAACACCCGGGCGATGAGATGTTTGGCGCCGTACTGGAGCAGGAGGATGAGCAGGACAAGGACAAACGCGGCGCTCCAGGCCTGCTGCTGGAGGGCGGGATATGGGCTGCTGGCGTAGATATAGATCTGGAGCGGCAGGGCGGACATCGGGCGCAGCATGTTCCATTCGACGTAGCGGCTGCCGAAGGCCGTAAACAGGAGAGGCGCGGTCTCGCCGGCGATACGGGCCATGGATGTGAGCAAACCCGACGTGATGCCGGCCGCTGCGGTCTTGATGCCGACATTCCAGACAACGCTCGACCGTCTGGCTCCGAGAGCATACGCTGCTTCCTTGAGGCCCGAGGGGACCAGGTTGAGCACTTCCTCGGTGACGCGCGCCGTGGTCGGTACGAACATGAAGGCAAGCGCGACGCTTGCAGACAAGGCGGAGTAGCTGCGGAACCGAGCTACCAGGAACGTGTAGCCGAAGATGCCGATGACGATGGACGGAACACCCTGCAGGGCGTCGGCGCCCAGGCGCACGATGTCGGCGAACCGCAGGCCCCGGTGTTCTGCGACGTAAATGCCGGCAAACATGCCAAACGGCGTCCCGATGGCGGCTGCGACGAGGGTGATGAGGAAGGTGCCGACGATGGCGTTGAACACGCCGCCGCCGCTCTCCCCCATGGGAGTGGGCGCCTTGGTGAAGAAGTTCCAGTTCAGGTACTTGACGCCCGAGATGAAGATGTGCCACACGATGACGGCGAGCACCGCGATGAGCAGCACGGCCGATGCTGCGACCAGGACGCCCATGACGCTGTTCTTGATCTTCCGGCCCGTCATTGCTGGACTCCGCGCCTGAGGATGATGCGGGCCGCGATGTTGATGATGATGGAGATGACAAACAGGATGAGTCCCAGCTGAATGAGCGAAGCGATGTAGACCGGCGACGTCGCCTCCAGGAACTGGTTGGCAATCGCCGAAGCGAGGGTATTGGCCGGATCGAACAGGCTTCTCGGCATCTTCATCCCGTTGCCGATGACCATGGTGACGGCCATCGTCTCGCCGAGGGCCCGGCCGAGAGACAGCACAAGGGCGCCGACCGTGCTTTTGCGCACGTACGGAAGCTCCACGTTCTGGATGGTGTCCCACTTCGTGGCTCCCAGCGCGAGCGCCCCTTCCTTGAGTTCAGTGGGAACGACCAGCAGCGACTCCAGGATGAGTGAAGCGCTGAACGGCAGGATCATGATGGCTAGCAGCAGGATGGCAGCCAGGAGGCCGACGCCCGTCGTGCCGCTGGCGACAAGTGCTTCACTGCCCACCAGCTTGCCAAACCAGACCTCGAACTTGCTGACGAGGGGGACGAGGACGAACAGTCCCCAGAGGCCGAAGATGACCGACGGCAATCCACCGAGCAGCGAGATAAGGTATTTGACGGGTTCAGAGACCTTCTTGCCGGCATAGTCTGCCAGGAAGATCGCGATCCCCAGTGCAAACGGGGTGGAAATGAGCAGTGCGCCGAACCCCGTGACGAGCGTGCCAACGATCATTGGCAGCGCACCGAATTTTTCGGTGACTGGGTTCCATTCGCTGTGCCACAGGAAGCTCCAGCCAAACGCGGCACGGGAGGAGCGGGACGTGACGAACAGCTCGAGGAGGAAGAGAACGATGGTCGTAACGAGTGCGACGGCCGCCGTCACGCCGGCAGCCGTGAATGCGCGCTCGCGGACCAGCTCTCGCCGGTCGCTACGGGATGGCTGTGCCGCCATACGTCATGGAATCGACGAGTGCCAGGGCCTTCGTCACGGCGGGCGCAGGCAGTTTGGAGTAGGACAGCGCCTCGTTGACGGCTTGCCCGTCGGTCAACATCCACGTCAGCAGCTTCTTGAGTGCCTGTGCCTGGGCGAGGGTGCGGTTCGCGTAGTTCTGTTCCTTGTACACAAGGATCCAGGTGAAGGCGCTGATGGGGTATGCGTCTTTCCCCAGGCTGTTCACGATCATCACGCGCAGGTCGTCGGGAAGGGTGACTGCCGCAGCGGCGGCAGAGGACGCCAGGCTCGGTGTGACAAACGTGCCGGACGCGTTCTTCAGCAAGGCGAACGGCATGCTGGACTGGACCGCGTAAACCAGTTCGATGTAGCCAAGGCTACCCTTCGTCTGCGAGATCATGCCCGCGACCCCGTCGTTTCCCTTGCCTCCTACGCCGGTGGGCCAGCTCACGGACTTGCCGGCCCCGACCGTTGATTTCCACGACGGGCTGACGGCTGCAAGGTAGCTGGTGAAAATCGATGTGGTGCCCGAGCCGTCCGAGCGATGGACGACAGTGATGGCGAGGTCGGGGAGCGAAAGGCCGGGGTTGAGTGCCGCAATCGACGGGTCGTTCCACTTGGTGACCTTGCCGAGGAAGATGTTCGCGGTGACAGCACCGTCGAGCTTCAATGCAGGATTGCCGTCTAGGTTGTATGACAGGACGACGGCGCCTACGCATGTAGGAATGTGCAGGACGGGCGCGCCCATAGCCACCTCTTCCTGATCAGTGAGGAATGCGTCTGAAGCACCAAAATCCACGGTCTTGTCGGTCAGGGCCTTGATACCGCCGCCCGAACCGATGCTGTTGTAGTTGACACGGACGCCGGTGATACCATCGTACGTGTCGAACATCTTGGAGTAGAGAGGGTAGGGAAAAGTTGCGCCAGCCCCCGACAGTTCCTTGACGGTCGTGGAATCTCCCTGAGGACCGCAGCCGAGAGTCACAAGCGCTACGACTGTCAGCATTGTACACAAGATCGAAACGTGCCGTCCGTTTCTCATCCAGGCCTCCTGATTCGCGAGCATGGTACGTATGTATAGAATAGGGCAATACCTTGATCGGTGCCACCTGTCCAATGTTAAGATTGCATTAAGCGGAACACTTCTCAGACATGAAGATAACACCCCCGGGACCCGGGGTGTTATGTGTGCCGAGAGATGTCGACTAGTCGGGGATAGGTGCACCGCCGTAGGTCATGGATTCTACCAGGACTTGTGCCTTGGCGACAGCCGTTGCGGGGAGTTTGCCATAGCCGAGGCCCTCGTTGACTGATTGCGCCGTCGTGAGCGTCCAGTTCAGGAGCCTCTTGAGAGCAATCGCCTGCCCCAGCGTCCGGCCGGCGTACTTCTGCTCGCGGTACACCAGCAGCCACGTGAACGCGGCGATGGGATAGGCCTGGGCATCACTGGTATTCATGAGGAGGACCTTGAGGTCGTCCGGCAGCTGGATCTGCGCGGCCCGACCTGAAGAAGAAAGGGACGCAACAATGAAGTTGCCCGTCGAGTTGCGCATAGTTGCGTAAGACAACTTGGAGCTGATGGCGTAGACGAGTTCCACGTAACCGATGGCACCCTTGTTCTGAGACACGAGTCCAGCGACGCCGTCATTGCCCTTGCCACCGAGACCCACGGGCCAGCTGAGGGATTTCCCCGCTCCAACCTTCGACTTCCAGGTTGCCACGGCCATGGACAGGTAGTTAGTGAAGATTGAGGTCGTGCCCGAACCGTCTGATCGGTGAACCGTCGTGATGGCCTGGTCAGGGAGCGTGATGCCGGGGTTCAGGGCGGCGATGCGACTGTCGTTCCAGCGGGTGATCGTGCCCATGTAGATGTCGCTGACTGTCTTGGCATCGAAGCGCAGGGTGGGGTTGCCATCCAGGTTGTACGTGAGGACGACGGCGCCGACGCACGTCGGGATATGCAGCACGGGCGCCCCCATGCTTGCAGTCTCAGCCACGGTCAGGAATGCATCGGAGGCGCCAAAGTCCACGGTCTTGTCGGTCAGTGCCTTGATACCGCCGCCCGAGCCGATGCCCTGGTAGTTGACGCGTGTGCCGGTTGAACTGTTGTAGACGTCAAACATCTTCGTGTACAGGGGAAGCGGAAACGTCGCTCCAGCACCGGACATCTGCGTTGGGACCTGGACGTTTATGACCGGCAGGACGATCGTAACGGTCCTGGTCCGGCCGGTGGAAGGGTCCGCGACCCACGTGACCTTGGCGCCCAGCTGCTCTGCGATGAACCGGATGGGAAGGAAGGTCCTGCCCTGCCGGATGACAGGAGTCGTATCGAGGGTCACTGCCTGACCATCGACGGTCGCAGTGGTGGAATCGAGCGAGAGCGTGACGGTCTTGAGCGTGGCAGGGCTGTCCGGCAGTCCGAGGCTGACCTGCGAGACGCTGCCGTTTGCCTTCGTCCTGTATGACACGCCTGCCCCCACCGCCTCGGCGACGAACCTGATGGGGAGCATCGTGCGGCCACTGACCATGAAGGGTGCGGCGTCAAGGTTGACGGGTGAGCCTGCCATGGTTGCTACGGTGGAATCGATGGTGAGGACGATGGTCTTGGTCGATGCTGCAGACACCGAAAGGGCACCGGGAACCACAAGCCCGCTGGCGATCAGTGCAACAAGTGCTATCGACAGGATTCTTCTTCCAGTTGGTGACATACATACCTCCTGATACTCGATAAACCTCTTGGGGTTTCCGAGTGACAGTCTAGAGAGGCATGTCTGCCGCGTGTTTGGGTCCTGTTCAGATTGTGTTAAGCGCTCAGGAAATCCTTGGAGCTTGCCCGGCCACTACTTGATTGGCTTTCCCTGCCAGGAGAGCTGTTCAAGGAGGGTGGTAGCCGCTTTCCGGGCGCTGTCGGGCAAGCTGCTGTATTGGAGTGGCTGGGCAAGCGACTGTCCGTCGCCAAGGATCCAGGACACCAGGTCGTAGATAGCTACAGCCCGTTCGCGGGAGCGACTGTCGTATGCCTGGTCCTTGTAGAACACAAGCCAGGTGAAACTGACGATCGGATAGGAGGTCGCCCCCGGTCGGTTCAGCAGCGTCCCCTGAAGGTCGGCAGTCACGTCGGGAGGGACAGCCGCCTGCATGGAGGCAACGCTCGGCAGGACGAATGCCCCCGATCGGTTGCGAAGAGCGACGCACGTCAGGCCGGACTGCACGGCGAACGTGTATTCCAGATAGCCGACAGCACCTGTGGTCTGCCGTATCATGGCCGCCATGCCAGCATTACCCTTGACGCCAACGCCGGCCGGCCACGCCACGAGCTGTCCAGCCCCGACCTTGTCGCTCCAAGTCTGGTCGGCGGCGGCCAGGTAGGTTGTGAAGATGTCTGTAGTGCCCGAGCCGTCTGCCCGGTGGAGGACGACGACGGGCGTATCTGGTAGCTGAAGCATCGGGTTCAGTACTGCGATGCGCGCATCGTTCCATGTCTTGACGTCGCCACGGAAGATGGATGAAAGGAGTGGTGCGTCCATGCGCAGGGCGGGGCTTCCCGGCAGGTTGACGCAGATGGCCACGGCGCCAAGACACGTGGGGATCGCGAGCACCGATCCGGGCAAACGCGCCTGCTCTTCAGCGCTCAGCAGGAGATCGGTCGCGCCGATGTCGATCGTCCGGTCCTGCAGTGCGCGCAGTGCCCCGGACGAACTCAGGGCTCCGTAGACAGCTTTCACCTCTGTCTTCTGGTACCAGGCGTCGAGCTGCTTGACATACAGGGGCTCGGCAAACGTGGATCCGGCGACGGCGAGATCCTTGACCGGAGCCCCCGGAGCAGTCTTGCAACCGGTTGTTGCGATCAGCAGGCTGCAAATCAGTACGTACACGGCGATATGCTGGATGTGTCTCATAGATCCTCCCTCTTCGTGCCGGATAGTTGTCCAGGTCCTGCATCAGGCCTGGGGGGGCCAAGGTTCTTGGGGATGCGAATGACGAAGGCTGTCCCCTTGCCCAGCGTACTCTCGACGCCAATCGTCCCGTTGTGGGCCAAAACGACGCGTTTGACGATGGCGAGGCCGAGGCCGGTGCCGGGGCGCCCTTGGTCGCTGGCATGGGAGTAGAACCGCTCAAAGATGCGCGGCAAATCCCTGGCAGGGATTCCCTGTCCAGTATCGGAAACGCCGAGGATGATATGGGAAGCGTCCGCAGTGGCGGATACGGTGATCGCACCAGCATGGGTGAAGTGATAGGAGTTCTCGATCAGGTTGATGAACATCTGCAGCAGCATCAGACGGTCACCGTACAGGAACCGCCCTTCGCTGTCAACCGAAAACCTCAGGGCGACCCCGGTCTCGCGGCCCTGTCTGTCGAAGAGCTCTGCCAAGTCATGCTGCAGTTCGCTGACATCTACGAGGTCAATCTCCGGTGCCTTGTTCTCGAGTCGGGAGAGCAGCGAGATGTCGGACGAAAGAGCGATGAGACGGTCGACGTTTCGCTCGACGATGTCAAGATAGTGAGCATTGCCCGGTTCTTCCCGCAGGAGTTCCAGGTATCCCCGGATAGCGGTCAATGGGGTCTTGACTTCGTGGGAAGCGTTGGCGACGAAATCGGCCTTGATGCGCGGCAACGCCATGGCCTCGGTGATGTCTTC
>JAPLGH010000178.1 GCA_026390285.1 Caldisericota bacterium | reverse complement strand
TCCGCATATTGTAGAACCCCGTCGTTCCCCAGGGAGGCGGGAACCCCAGGCAAGAACAGTCTGCACTCATACGCTGCGTTTCCTTGACACGAAGCCTTCGGAATCTATACTGTTCACGGTCAAGAGCAAACCGGCTTCAGTCCCGTCGTGGACTGTCGCTGTGGCTGCGTGCCGTCGTGCGTGTGGCTTCAGGTTCTGCGCCGTCGTGCGCTGTGCCTCCGGAGGAATGGGGCGTGTGTTGCCCGTAGTCATCGACCTTGGAGGTTGTACTATGCACACGAGAATTCATCGTTCCATCTGTCTCGTCCTGACCGTCGCTGCCATGCTTGTCGGCAGTTTCCCGTCCACGACCGTACAGGCCGCGTACCGACCGGTGTCGTCTGTCGTGCTCACGGTGGGGAGCCCCACCATGACCGTGAACGGTTTTGGTTTTCCCGTCGATCCTGCGAACCCGAAGGTGGTCGCCATGGTCGAAGCGGCCTGGAACAGAGCCCTCGTGCCGATCCGCAATGTCGTAGAGCTGACTGGCGGCGACGTGACGTGGGCGCCTGTTACGAGCCTGGTGTGTCTCTCCCTGGGGTCGCACGTGGTTGAGCTGACGGTGGGGAACGCCAGAGCAAAGGTCGACGGGCGCACCGTATGGATCGACACAAACCACCAGGTCGTACCGACTGTCATTCTGGGTCACGTGATGATCCCAGTCCGGTTTGCCGCAGAGTCGCTTGGTGGGCTCGCGACGTGGAGTGCCCGGAGCAGGACAATCACGCTGATGCTGCCCAAGCAGATGGAACAGGTCACCGACATGATGGGATACACCGTGACGGTGCCGCGTCGCGTCGTGCGCATCGCGACCATTTCCTCTACAGCTACCCAGCTTGTCTTTGCCGTCGGGGCGCAGGACCAGCTGGTCGTCGCAAACTTTGGTCCCGCCGTCAAAGGGAAGGCCATGGGGTTGATTTATCCACGGATAAGTCAGGTGCCTGAGGCCGGCAACCAGAACGCAGTCAACGTCGAGACCCTGCTGGCTGCACGCCCGGACATTGTCCTGACGGAAGAGGGCCCTGCGCTGAAGCAGATGAAGGCGGTCGGACTGCCTGTGTACGCGTTCTCGGCCGAACAGCCGGGGCAGCTCACCGATGCCATCACTCGGATGGGCGTACTGACGGGCCATGTGGACGAAGCGGAAAAATCCGTGAACTTGCTGACGGCGAAGATGAAAATCATCACAGACGCTGTCGCCTCGATTGAGACAGCGAAGCGCCTCAAGGTCTATGTTGCCGGGACGGGCATCTTCAAAACCTTTGCCGGCGATTTCTTCCAGACGTTCATGGTCAGGAATGCCGGGGGCGTGAGCGTTTCCGAGCAGCTGACCGGCGGCAAGGTGGATGTCTCGCCCGAGCAGGTGCTTGTCTGGAATCCGGACGTCATTGTCCTCACCTCTTATACGAAGGATACGGTGGCCGACGTCCTCGCCAACTCCAAGCTGCACAATGTAGCGGCAGTGCGGGACCAGAGGGTCTACGTGATGCCGAAGTACGTCGTCTCGTGGGACATGCCGGTCCCGGAGTCATTCCTGGGCACCATGTGGCTGGCGCACAAGCTGTACCCCGATCAGGTCCACTTCGACATGGCCAATGAGATCACCATGTTCTATCGCCAGTTCTACGGCTTCAGTGTTCCGATAGCCGACCTCACAGCACTCTCCGAGTAGCGCATGACACAGTCCCGTCCATCGGTGGTCGATATCCAGAATCTGGGCTTTGCCTACGGCGACGCCGAGGTCCTGCACGACCTTACCATGGCGATTGGTCTCCTGCGCTGTGTCGAACGACTATTAACCCCAAGGACGGGAACGATCCTTATCGACGGTCGTGACCTGAAGACGCTGTCGGCACGTGACGTAAGCAGGCGTGCTGCATCAGTTCCGCAGTCACATGCCCCCGCCTTCCCGTACACCGTCCAGGACATCGTGCTGATGGGACGCAATCCCCATCTGGGGACTGCATCCCAGCCTGGTCCGCATGACGTGGCGGTGGCACGGCAGGCCATGGACGAACTGGGCATACGGGCCATCGCCCTTCGTCCCTACACCCAACTCTCTGGTGGACAGCTTCAATTGGTCCTGCTCGCTCGTGCGCTGGCACAGGAGGCGCACGTGCTGCTGCTGGACGAACCGACGGCGCACCTCGACTTCCGGAACCGGCACGTGGTGCTGAGCACGATACGGGATCTTGCCGTTCGCCTTGGGTTGACGGTCATCATGACCGTCCATGATCCCAACGATGCTATGCAGTATGCCGACCGGGTGGGACTGGTGAGTAACGGGGGCCTGATTGCTCTCGGGACTCCAGACGAGGTTCTGACGGCCGATAACCTGGGACGGCTGTACGGCATGCCCATCGAGGTTCTGACAGACGGCAGCCGCCACGTGATTGTCGCGGAGATCGACCGGTGAAGCGTGGACGGTTTGCGCTGACCTTGTTGGTCATGTGGCTAGGTGTGTTGGTGGTACTCCTTGCGTCGCTGTGCCTGGGCCGTTATCCCGTCGCTCCAAAAACGGTCTTGCAGGTGCTGGTCTCCCGGTTCGTGCCGATTGCCCGCACGTGGGACGCGACCGTCGAGACCGTGGTCTGGCAGGTGCGCCTGCCCCGCGCGCTGACGGCTGCGCTGGTTGGTGCCGCGCTTGCTTCTGGCGGAGCCGTCTTTCAGGGACTGTTTCACAACCCACTGGTCTCGCCGTACGTTCTCGGTGTCTCCTCGGGTGCGGGGTTTGGGGCAGCCGTCGCCATCCTGCTGGGCGCAAGCGCTGCGGTCACGCAGGCCTCGGCCTTCGCAACAGGAGCTGTGGCGGTGTCGCTGACGTGGCTGGTCGCCCGGTCCGGGCGCGACCGCTCCCACGTGACCCTGGTGCTCGCGGGCTTCGTGGTCGGCAGCCTGTTCTCGTCGCTGGTGGCGGGGGCGCAATATGTTGCCGATCCGTCGACGAAGCTGCCCCAGATCGTCTTCTGGCTGATGGGTTCGCTTGCGTCCGTGCAGTGGAGCGACCTCCTCAGGGCAACTGTCGTGATCGTGCCGTGCCTGGTGGCCGTCACGGTGCTGCGCTGGAAGCTCAATATCCTGTCGATGGGCGACGATGAGGCGCGGTCGCTGGGTGAGGACCCCGGCGCGATGAGGGTCGTCCTCATCGGGTTGACGACCATGACCACTGCTGTCAGCGTGGCCATCTCTGGCGTCATCGGGTGGGTGGGGCTGGTCGTGCCGCACCTGGCCCGCGGTATCGTGGGACCGGATGCGCGCAAGCTCATACCGGCCTCTATCGCCCTGGGGGCAATCTATATGATGATCATCGACGATGTGGCGCGGACACTCACGATGGCGGAGATTCCACTGGGCATCCTGACGGGGATCGTTGGTGCGCCCGTCTTCGCACTGTTGTTGCGGCGCAGCCGTTCAGACTGGGACTAAGGTGCCTGCTGCAGTTGTTTCAAGACTGCAGCCAGCGCTCTCCTGCACTCCGCTTCATTTCCATCGAGAATCCGCACGGGGACTCCTGTCACCAAGCGCCACTCCTGCATCTGATGCCAGGTCGTGGTGACTTTCTCCTCTCGAACTGGGACCGTGCGCGTTGTCCGGTGCTCGTTGGCCAGGCAATCCTCCAACGATAGTAGCAGGACGACGACGCTCAAGTCGGGAGCGGGCGGATCGTCTACGAGAGGGGTAAGCTGATCCGGCAGGACCGTACCGTCGACGACGACGCAGGTGCCGGCAAGGGCGAGGTCGCGCGCGAGGGCCAGCTCATGGCGCAGGATGATGGCATACAGCTCGACCTCCCTGCCAGTCCATTGTTCACGGTTCTGATCCATCACCTGGTGAAACGGCTCGTCCACGTGTAGCAGGACCGAACTCGCCAGTTCGCGGTGGACTTCAGCCGCGAACGTCGACTTGCCGCTTGCCCGCGGACCGGTGATCAGAATGACATGTGCGCCCATACAATCATTCTATGAGGCGAAGGTCGCTTGGCAACGTTGCCCTCCTGAATTGTGAATCCCTTGGGGTCAGGCACTATTGGCATTCAGAATTGGCTTCGTGAGGCATGCACTCTATTGCTGTGTGGGTCCGCGCCTTCGCAGGGACGGCAAACCATACCTCTGCCCCCGTCATTCCCGTGCAGGCGGGAATCCATCTTCTGTTGCAGTTGGGCAAACCGCTTGTTTCAGCGATACTGTGGTCATGAGACGTGAAGGACGATGACTGGCAGGAAGATCCTGAAGGGTGCGCTGACCCAGTTGCCCATCGAACTCTATGAGCTGATGGTCCGGGGCGCGTCACACCGCTCTCTGCCGGCCGTCGACTTTACCAGCAGGGACCACTTTCCTCATCGGGGGTCACGTGTCGAGTGGTGGTATTTCACCAGCGTCCTGACGACACCGAAGAGGAAGGCTCCCGTTGGACTTGAAGTGACCTTCTTCCGAGTGAGAACGCTGGTCGAGAGCGTGATCATCCACGCCGCTATCACCGACGTCGAGGGTCAGAAGTTCACCTACACCGGCATGGTCCTGCCCGTGTGCATCCCGTTCACCTCCGACACTCACACGGTAATTGCGCTCTTCGGCAACCGTGTCCGGTTCGACGAGGGTACCAGCAGTCTTGCTATCGATACTCGCCTGAGGGGCTTGCAGGTCAGCCTCTCCTGTGACATCCGGGACGTCATGGCACAGGGAGAGGGCGGCGTCCAGGAGATGCAGAACAGTCCGGGTGACGCATCTTACTACTTCACGATGCCCAACATGAAGACGGAGGGCGCGATCGTCCTGAAGGGCGAGAGTCTTCCCGTCACCGGGCTGACATGGCACGACCACCAGTGGGGCAACTTCAACGTGGTCAAGATGAAGTGGGACTGGTTCTCCCTGCGGTTGGATGCTTATGACCTCTACGTCATGCTGTTCAACTTCGACCGGTGGGGCACGACGTACGGATCCGGAAACGTATACCGGCACGGGCAAACGATGCGCGTCGAACGGTTCGAGGTGCGGGCGTCGGATGTCTGCGTGGCTCGGAACGGCGTCAACTATCCCGTCGACTGGGAGATACGGATCTTCGAGAGTTCCGAAGCATCCACGCCCTTCATGACTGCGAACGTGAGGCCGATGCTCAAGAGGCAGGACCTGTCGTCGTTGATCATGCCAGACTACTGGGAGGGCCTGTGCACCGTCCACGCCCAAGTCCTGACCCCGGTCGACCTGGACGGCGCCCCCTTCCTCGACAAAAAGGTACTGGACGGCTCCGCCTATGTGGAGCTGACCGGGTACGAACGGTAGCTGTTGGAATCCAACGACAGAACTGGATTCCCGCCTTCGCGGGAATCAGGGTACAGTGACTCCTCCATGCGCAGGAACGACAGGTGGAGCTTTCCCTCTCGCTATCGGCGCGCCTCTCTTGCCTGCTGTCGCTTAACGTACCAATTCGTTAGCCTTTGGACCAGGCCCACTCTTGCTTGGACCCCACTGGCGCTTTCTTCCGCTCCATCAGCCAAGGACGCCGAGTCGGACAGGTCGATCTCTCCGCCGGAAAGACAATAGGTGGCCGCGAACATATCAAGCACCTGCTTGTGTACCATGCCGCGCAAGGGGATGTGAGAAATCATCCCATATGTGGCGGCTTGGCCGGATTCGGCCAGCTCGGGATGTGCCCGCACCTGGGCGACGGCTTCGACTAGATCAGTAAGGTACGTATCCACAACTGCGTCATGGGAGGCAGTAACCATAGCGTGCAGAGCGTCTGGCCGCTGGAGGCGGTCGATAAGCCAGCCCTTGTTCTCCATCTGGTCGCCAACGGCGAATATGTTCACCGCGGGATCCGAGGAATGGTATGCGAAAAGGCTGGTTTTGGGGTCGCCGATGATCTCGAGGCCGGGAATGGCCTTGACGCCGGTGAGCAATCGGCTGGTTGTGTCCATCGTTCGCCTAGCGAGCTCAAGGTAGCCGTCTTCTCCATTCGCTTGCAGAGCGGCCCAGGCCGCTGCGTAGGCGCCACCCGGTCGCGTTCCCAGCAAGGCAGGGGAAGCGAAAATACCTCCCGGCCAGTTTTCGTATACGAACACCTGATGCTTGAAGTAGTCCAGGTTCCGGTACAGGATGCTCGACGCGCCCTTGGCGGCGAAGCCATATTTGTGGATGTCCGCGGAAATGGAGGTTACCCCCGGCACGCGAAAATCCCAGGCCGGTAAGCCAACGCCGAGCTTCTCCAGGAAGGGAAGCAAGTATCCACCCACGCAAGAATCCACATGCAGGGGGATGCCCCGTTCCTGCGCTATGCGACCCAGACCCTCTATCGGGTCGATGATGCCGTGAGGGTACTCGGGCGCCGACCCCAGGATCATGACCGTGTTCCGGTTCACCAGTTTCCTGACGGACTCAAGGTCAACCCACAGGTCCTTGGCCAGCGAGGCGCGTCTGATCTTGACACCGAAGTAAGCGCCGCCCTTTTCCCAGGCCACGTGTGCCGTCTCGGGGATGACCATCTCCGGCTTGCGTATGCCTCGAGCATAGCCACGGTCACGGTATGTCTTTACCGCAAGCAGACAGCTTTCCGTACCTCCGGAGGTCATGACACCACAGACCTGGTCGTCGCCGTGCAAGAGGTCGCAGGTCGTGCACAGGACTTCTCGCTCGAGACGCTTCAGGCTCTTGAAAGCCGCGGGATTGAGGCCATTGGCGGAAAAATACTTGCCATACGCTTCCTGGAGGAACTGGTTGTAGGCCTCGTCCAGGTAATAGACGAGGCTCCACGTCTTGGCTTTCTTATACTGAGGATCGTCCTTGCCGAAGCTTTCGAGGTCGGCGAGAACCTCGGCGCGGGGTCTTCCCTTTGTCGGCAGGCTGTTTGTCATGTCTCCCCCTTATGGAATGCTCTTGAACAGGTAGGCGAAGAAAATGCCCAGATAGTTCCCGATTGCGTAGCCGACAATGCCCGTCGTCAGGCCGGAGATGATGATGGCCTTGTTCTTGAGCGCCGCGGCTACCGCCGGCACGAAAGGTGGCGAACAGACAGCCGATACAGAGGTGATGATGAAGGTATCCACGTCGATCTTGAACAGGCGGCAGAGAAGAGAATGGAGAAACAGGCTGCCGAATATGCAGCCGGTCACGAAGCCCAGGACGCGGAAATCGATGTGGATCAGGCTATCGAGCTTCGTCATCGAGGCGACTACGAAACAGAACACGTAGATGACGTACATGCCGGCCTGGAAGGTCTTCCGGATCTTGCGGACAGCAGGCACGAAGGAAGCGCCAATACCCAGGGTGGTGATGGATAGAATAGTTACCGCCGTGGAAGCCGATCCAGGCAGGAGCCCTGCCAGGAAAACCGATACACCGACGATAGCTGCGCTTAGCAACAGGGCTAGCCCCAGGCCGGGCAGGTTGGCCCACTTGAACATGCCCGAATAGGCTTCGATTGACTCATCCGCATCACCCTCGGCGGCAACCGCACCGTCGGAGGCAGGGGATTCATAAGGCTTCAGGTAGAGGCGGAAGAAAGGCCGGGCCACCGAGGACATGAGCAAGATATAGACAAGTGAAACAACCGTATCGTAGGTAAGGAAGAGAATATAGGTGGGACTCAGTACCCCCAGGGCGGCCTTGATGGCCGCCATGTTGGGCGTTCCGCCGGTGTACATCCCCATAGCCATGCCGGCGAGTTGCCAGGCCTCCGTGTCGCCTTTCCGCGCAATCAGGTAGGCTGCAAAGGCAACCGCCACGATGGCGATCGTCGCCAACAGCATGCAGAGCATTCCCTTGCCCGCCACTTTGAACCATTTCTTCACGTCGATCGAGAAGAGCAGAAGCGGCAAGGCAAGCGCCACCGTCAAGTTCGTCAAGGTAGATTGCAGAGGGGCGAGACTTCTGGGCAGGAGGCCTATGTTGCCCACGACCATCCCGGCAATGTAGCACAACACCACCGTGCCGATTGTTCGCAAGGGGGCAAACCGATAGCACAGGTAGACGAGCAAGGCAGGAAATGTCACGGCAACAACACAGAACAGAATCACCATTCACGAGCCTCCTGGACACGCAACATTGAGCGAGCATACCGCTGATTGGAAAAAAAGACAATGAGCAACGGTCCCCAAGTGACGACACCTGGTTCCTTCACAGAAAGGCCTTGGATGGCTTCGCCAACGTTGAGCTGACAGGGCATGAACGATAGGAATGATGCTGGTGGAAGAGAACGTGATACACTACGCGTAGCAACGTTGCGCATGAGCGACGGTCGGCTCACGGAGGTATTGAGATGACAGACAACCCGTTGATGTTGTGCATCGCACAAAGCGAAGGATTCTGTGATCAGGAACAGGAGCCGAATACGTTCTTTCTGGCGGGGAGGGTGACACGTGAGATTCATTAGGAGACTGCTGGTAGTGCTGGTAGTCATCGTCATCGCCGTGATTCTGGGGTTGGGATACCTGGGGGTTGTTCCAGGGGTCTCGAGGTTGCTTGGCTCCGACAAGCCAAGGGAGTTAGGGGTCACGTACACAGACACCGATCTCAAGTCCATTCTTTCCAAGAATAGGGTGCAAAGAGTTGTTCTGGAATCGGCGCCCGATATCAAGAGCAGTTTTGTCCTGAAAGGAAGCCAAGCCGTAGACAATGTCTTTACTGACAAAGAAATAACTGCCCGTCTCGGGCAGGAATCCGATTGGTTGTTCAATCCCTTTACCGATGTTCAGGTAAAAATCGGGGAGAACGGCATAGTCGAGGCCTCGGGGATCGTTCACGTCGACCGGCTTCGGGCGTATGCCGAGGCAACCGGCGTGCCTCAGGAAGAAATCAATGCAATTGCCCAGGGAATGGACAAGTACAAAATCCCGCGAGGATCATTTCCTGCGTATGTGAAGGGCACGTTGTCGATCAAGGACGACGAACTCGACATCAACCTGTCAGAACTGAATATCGGGAAAATACCAGTACCCGAGGCACTCTATAGCCAAGCCAAGAGCGCCTTTGAGGGTTTCGTTCATGAGAGACTGACAAGTGGTGGCTATGGGAGCCTGGACATCAAATCTCTCAGCTTTTCCAACGGCAAAATGAGTTTCTCTGGGAGCATTCCTAAAGTCATCACTACTGCGAAGACAATTCTCGGCAATCAATGATGCTGAGCGGGGTCAGTTGGTAATGACCCGCTCAGCAATACGCCTGCTGGGTGGAGTGAGTCATCAGACTTTGACCACGGGGAGTCCTGAAGGCTGTATGAATAGAACACCGGAATCTTGTGTTCATACACCATGAATTGATGAAAGCGATAGCCGCAACGTACCCGTAGGCCTTGCCGATCGGATCCCTGGTGTTGGGGGTGCCCTGGAGGACCACCGGGTTTATGACAAGCGTCTCCAGATCTGCGCAGGGCCGGCCAAATCTGGAAGTTCTTGTGAATCGAGTCAAATGTTCAAGTCTCTCTTCTGGTAGAAGACATATGTCAAAACTGAAAAGGCGGCGACAAGCGCAAGCGAGAGAAGAACGATACCCAGGTTGAGACCATGGCCTGCGACTATTCTGCCCAGGTCGAAGTACTTGAACGGCGTGATCACGTTGAGGAATCTGAGCTTGTCCGACATGTCGGTTATTCTCGCCAGGAAGTACGCCGTGAGCACTGTCCCTGAGGCAATGGAACCGGAAGCTCTCGGGTTCCTCATGCTGGCAGCCAGTGCCGCGCCGAATGACAGGAAGATGAGTTGGACGACAAACATACTCAGAGTCATCATCAGTACTTCCCCGGAGGCGTTACTACCCTTGCTGTAGAGCGGGACCACGATGAGGAACGATACAAGGGTGACGACATTGATGACGATAACGTTGAGCAGCGCAGCGACAAGCTTGGACGTAACGATGGCAGTTCTTGAGACAGGCTTCACCATCAGATACTCCGTCGTCTTGTCGCTCTCCTCTTTGGCGATGATGCCGGCGCCCAGCAAGGCGGCGTGAATTGCGGCGACCAATTCCACGTAGATGAACAGCAGCGCCAGGTATCCCGACATCGTCGCCATGTCGAACGAGGCGAATCCAAACAGGGCTTTTATGGAGGTCGGCATTGTCTTCAGAAGGTCATTGATGGAAGGCCCCGTGGCAGTTGCCGACGTGTAGGCCGTGAACTTGGCCATGCCGCTCAGGACACAGAGGAACATGCAGACGCTCCAGATGACCAGCGCCCTTGTGTTGGCTCTCAGTTCTCTCAGGACCATGTTCATGATCGGACCCCCTCAATCAGCGCATAGAGCTTCTCAGCTGACGGCATGGATATCCTTCCTGGCGAATACGAAGTAGCAGGTGACAACCGCCGTGACGACGATGACTGCGCCCGTAATGAGATACGGTGTCTCGTATCTTGAGTTCTGGATGATGTAGGAATAGTCGAAATACCTGAAGGGAGATATGAACCGGGCCCAGTCGTCCTTGCCGGCGGCGACGAGCGCCCCGACAATATAGCATCCAAAAACCGTGCCGAGCGAGACCGGAAGCACCGATCTCAGCCTGTCAAAGAACACTGAGACGACTGCTCCGATGGCGAAGAAGATGAGCTGGACGAAGAAGAGCGTGAGGTTGATCATAAAGAACAGGCCTCCGCTGTAGCTCGACTGTTTGACCATGGAGGCGATTGTGGAAGCAACGGCATAGTAGAGCACATCAGTGACCAGAAGCACAGTGAGTGCTGCGAGAACCTTAGCGGTGACGATAGCGGCACGTGAGACGGGCTTGACGAGGAGGAAATCGGCGGTCCGCTCCCGCGTCTCCTTGGACAGAATAGTCATGCCGAGATTCATCGCCTGAACACCTCCGCAGAGGACGACGAACGCAAGGATCATCGAGTAGAAACCCAGAGGCGAAGTGACACTGTCGACCGTCACGCCCAGCATAGCCCTAATGGAAGCGGGATAGCCCGCCAGCATGTCTTTGAAGTGCGCCCCGTCACGATATATGGCGGGATACAGAGACAGGTACACGAGGGCGATCGCGATCATGGCACATACCCAGATGATCGTAGACTTGCGCAGGGACTTGAGTTCGTGCAGATACATGTTCATGCGGTTCAGCCATCCTTGGAGTAATAGTGCATGAACACCTCTTCGAGGTCGGGCTCGTCAATAGACAAGTTCGATACCTCGGTCTGAGCAAGCTTCCTGATGACGTTGTTGATGTCGCCCCTGTACAGAAAACTCGCGGTCTTGCCGCCGTTTTCCAGTTTGCTGACGCCCGGCATGTCAAAGATGGTCTTGTCCAGGTTTGACAGACCTTCGACCTTGATCCTTTTGAAGTTGTTTTCCTGCAGCGCGCTCATCCTTTCGAGCTTGATGATTCTTCCATCCTTAATGAGAGCAACTCGTTCGCACATCTTCTGAACCTCTCTGAGGATGTGAGAAGACAGGAAGACCGTAGCGCCCTTCTTGTTCTCTGAATCGATGAGGTCAAAGAAGGTCTGCTGCATGAGCGGGTCAAGGCCGGTAGTGGGCTCGTCGAGTATGATGAGCTTCGGCCCGTGCAGGAGGCCCTGGACAATGCCAACCTTCTTCTTGTTGCCGAACGAGAGATCGTCGATCCTCCTCTTCAGATCGAGGTCCATGATCTCTGCCAGCTCGTTGATCCGCTTCGTGCAGTCCTTCCTGTAGAAACTCGCCGAGTATCTGAGCAGATCGATGACCCTCATGCCGTCGTAATAGAACACTTCGCTGGGCAGGTAACCCACGTCCTCGCGCACCTCGGGGTTTGTCGTGCAGCTCTTGCCAAAGATCCTGGCACTGCCGCTCGTGGGATAGATGAGTCCGAGCAGGGTCCGGATGGTTGTGGACTTGCCAGCCCCGTTCGGTCCGATGAACCCGAAGACCTCGCCTTGCTCAACCTCGATGCTTACGTCGATGACACCTCTTGCCTTGCCATAGTACTTCGTGAGATTCTTGATTTCAATGACGTTCATCAGTGTTCCCCCCGTATCATCCACAAAACGCGGCATTCTTGGGTGAGCAACTCTCCCCGAATCTTTCAGTTATGTCACAGACAACAAGGCACACATTGTACTCCGAAAACGCCATTCGGTGAGAGCACGTGCCTGTCGGATACCTGCACGGTTCCGCGCGGGCTCGCACATCGAATCGACCTGGACGGCACCCATTTCCTCGACAAGAAGATGATGGATGGCTTTGCCTACGTGGAACTGACGGGATACGAACGACAGCACGGCCCGCGATGAGTTCTTGGCGGGGCATCGGCAACCGAGAGGAATTGCATTTGCTCGAGAGACGCCATAGAATAATCGGGCAATGAAAAGTAGCTCAATTCGTGGATGAGGAAGGTCAATATGAAGACTGTTCGCCTGGTCGTTGTCCTGTCACTGATTATTGCTGCTAGTCTCTTCACTTTTGCCTGTGCTGCCAAGCCCGCTGCTTCAAATCCCTCGAACCCTCTGGTCGGCACGTGGAAGCTAGTTCAGGCAGCCGATTCGGTCAATACGGACACCGTGTCCGAGACTTGGGAGTTTCATGAGGACGGAACGTATGTCCAATCGACGAAAGACATCTCGTTCAATACGGTATTGGTCGATGGTACCTACAAGATTCTGAACGAGACCCATCTCGAGATAGATGTTCCCGACAAGAATGAGGCTTATGAATACTCAATCTCGGGAAATGGACTTACATTAACCTCAGGCACAACCGTCACAACACTAAAGAAGTAGGGGTACGTCTGCAGAGCTTCCCTGATTCTGCTGAGGCGGATATGGCCGAGGTAGGGTTCCCGCCTTCGCGGGAAAGACAGAAGTGACCCTTGACACATGATGGTATTGTCATATGATGCTATCATCATGAAACCCAATACGAAGCTCGAGGCACTGACATCGTTCTACAAGCTGCTGGCAAATGAGTCGCGGCTGGCTATCCTGCTTGCCCTCCGCGACGGTGAGGACAACGTCGCCGGCATCTGCGGCCAAACGGGTCTGAGCCAGACGCTCGTCTCGCACCAGCTGGCTGCCCTG
>JAPLGH010000141.1 GCA_026390285.1 Caldisericota bacterium | reverse complement strand
AATTGAACTCCTGTTTGGGGATTGAGAGCCCCCCGAACTAACCACTGTTCTACAGCGCCATACTTGGCTGAGGAAGATGGATTCGAACCATCATCGGTAGCTCCAGAGGCTACTGTCCTACCGTTGGACGATTCCCCAACATAACCGAGAGTATACCAAGAACTTGTCGTGAATCAAGATACGTGGATGCGAAATCGTGTCGAGCAGCTCAAGGATTGGTGTCTGTGGAGTCTTCGATCTCGATCCCGTCTTGTGTCAGGAGTTCGCGACCTTTCTCCTTGAGGGTCTCGGTCTGATCACTGATTTCCTTGCCGAGCTCAAAAGCCTTGTCTTTCAACAGCTTGCGAGTTTCTTCTCCACTCTGGGGGGCGAGAACCAACGCTACCAGGGCTCCGACAATGCCACCCATCAACAGTCCTCCCATGAACGATCCAAAGTCATTGCGTTCACTCATGATTTCCTCCTCAGGAAGATGGACTTGAAGATCTTGTACGCTGACACCGTACCTACGAGAGTGCTCATGATTCTTGGCAGCAGGCTGCTGTTCTTGCTGGAAGCTGCTGCGGGCAATGCTTTCACAACCGTATCGGCAGACGCGGTGAGCTTCGTCAACTGTCTTGCCAGCTGGTCGAAGTGTTGCTCTGTGACCTGGGTCGACTGCATCAGTCTGACCGCCTCCGACTTCAGATCTTCGGCCTGTTTCTGCACGTCGACCATCGTGGCAGAAAGACCCTTTGAGAACTCCGCAAACTTGCGTCCGACAACAAGAGCAGCTATGGCCGCGGAGATCATGCCAAGGGTTATGATAATATCGAGTACCCAGATTGCAGTCGTGTTCATTGGCGTCCAGTCACCTCCTGATCGAGTTTGCGTACGACAGTTGCGGTGGGGTTCAGCCGGAAGGCTACCCTCCGTGAAATGATCGCGCCCGGAATCAGCATGGCGAATCCTGCAACGACGGGAAGCGCCATAGACAAGCCTCCACTCAGTCGCGCCAGGTATGAAAACCCGTAACCACCGAGCACTCCTGTCAGAAAGGCAGCCAGCGGAATGCCGTACATGATGGCGGTGGCCTTGAGAACAAGCGACTCGTCGAGCGTCACTTCAACCGGGTCCCCCTGGACAATTTCGGGGGGAGCGCTCGCGCTGATCATCGGGTCGGTCTCCCTGCTACCCACACAGAATTGGGTAAGAGCACACGATGCGCATCCGTCGTGTGGAAGCAGTCTAACTGTAACAAGGTCTCCATGACGCGCAACAACCAAACCTCGATCAGTCGGCATATGACCAACCTGCCTAAGCAGGTGGGAGCATAAAGTTCCCTGCTTCAAGAACGCTGCGAAGCGCTCGTATCCACAGGGCATCTGCTTCCGAGTGATTTGTGTTGGCTCAAACCCGTCAAGTGGTTCACGGGCATCGCAGGGTGACACGACATCATTATACCTGAAAACACAGGAAAATAAACGCAAGCCTGCGTGCATGTTCGAATGCCTCCAGCCCTACTTCTGGACGACACCGACCAGACACGTGGCAACGTCAGCCAGTGCCACGGTTGACTGGGAACCCGACGCCAGGTCCTTCACTGTGCATGTGCCTGCGGCAATCTCGTCTTCACCGAGGATCAGTGCAATGCGTGCGCTTCTCTTGGACGCTCGCGCAAGTTGCTTTCCAAACCCATCTTGACGCACGTCTACATCCAGTGCCCAGCCCGTGTCGGCCAAGGCGCGTCTCAGTTCGAAGGCCGCGGCTGCTGCTGTACCGGAGTGAACGATGTATGCACGGGGGATTGCGAGTGAACCGAGAAGCTCTGGATAACGCGCCGTCAGAACGGAAATAAGGTGGCCGGTCCTCCCAGATGGCGAATGAGATAGTCGTAGCGGCCGCCTCCCAGGAGTGCATTCTGTGCACCTAGATCCTCGGAGACAACTTCAAATACAGTTCTGGTATAGTAGTCAAGTCCTCGGACCAGTCTGTGGTTGAGGTGATATGGGATTTTCAGAGAGTCGAGTGTGGACAGCAGGCGGTGAAAATGGTCTTCGCAGTCTGTGCACAGATAGTCTGCGGATTTTGGCAGAGACTCCAGCAATGCCGGATCTTCGCGCTTGCAGTCGAGAATGCGCAGGGGGTTGTCGCTCATGCGTCTCCTGCAGTCTTCACAGAGCTGGCTCTCATGGATCGCCAGTGCGGCCCGGAGGGCGTCCTTGTAGGCAGGTCGACAGTTGTCGTCGCCGATGCTGTTGACATCGACGGACAGGTGTGACAGACCAAGTCTGGACAACATTGTCATGACCATGTCGATAACCTCGGCGTCCTGAAGGGGCGATTGTTCGCCGAGGGCTTCGACACCGAAGCTGTGGAACTCTCGTTTGCGCCCACTCTGAGGCTGCTCGTATCGGAAGAACGACCCCATGTAGTAGAACTTGGCCGGGGAAGGCTGTAGATTCATCTGATGTTCCAGATATGCCCGGCAAGTGGCAGCCGTCCCTTCGGGGCGCAGGACGAGGTGGCGTCCCTTCTTGTCCGGGAAGGCATACATTTCCTTCTCGACGATGTCAGTGCCTTGACCGATCGAGGTAGAGAAGAGCTCCTCCATCTCAATAGTCGGGGTGCGAATCTCCTCATAGCCATACGCTTTGGCAGTCGTGGTCATGGTCTTCTCCACGTGCTGCCACAGAAGGACTTCGGGTGGTGCTATGTCGCTCGTCCCTTTGACTGACTTGATCATGGCGATCCTCCAAACGTTTATGTCAGTAAGTATATGTGTCGGACGCGAAAAGAAAACCAGCATGTTTGTGGGGAGGAAGCTAAAGTCGTGACCGACGGTGTCATGCCACAAACGGCTGTGACGGGAGAAGCGTTGGCTTGCACACGCACTGCATGTGCGTAGACTGGAAAAGTGGTTAACGTCGGGGGTTCCCGGAAACCCGAGACAAGCTCTTGACTGGGGGAGCACATGGCACAGGTTCATGGGAAGGCTGGAGGAGCGACATATCGTGCGGGCGATCGGCTTATGTACCGTGCCCTCGTTCCCATGCTGGTCATGGGGATTCTAACATATCTCTTCTTCCGGTCGGCAGTTCGGATGAATGGATTCGTTGGAGCTGGAGTGTGGTGCATCGTGGGAGCCCTCGCGTTCTGGTGCGTCCGCGACGTCTTTAGCTTGGAAGCAGCTGCTGACCGATACTATGGTGGGGCGGGCGGCGAGTATGACGTGGGAGTCGTTCTCTCGCGGCTACCCGAGGAGTTCCACGTATTTAACGGCCTCGGCTTCTACGGTGGCGACGTTGACCATGTCGTCGTGGGCCCGACCGGCGTCTTTGTCGTTGAAACGAAGAACCACTCCGGTACCATCAGTATCAGGAAGGGTCGTCTGAGCAGGAACGGCGATCTTCTGGATCATGATTTTGTGCGGCAGGCGACCTTGGAAGCCAAGTAC
>JAPLGH010000018.1 GCA_026390285.1 Caldisericota bacterium | reverse complement strand
TTGTCTGGAGCGACAGGCACGGCAGAGGTGACCGTCCAGGTCCCATCAGGCCTTGTACCGGGGACGGTCGGTGCCGTGGATGTCGAGGTCCGCAGTGCGCTGGACCCGGCAAGTGTGACCGTCCATGCCGAAGTCGCGATCCGCACTGCTCCCCCTGTGGTTGTCGGGGGAGTACCGGTCGAGACGTTCATGGGAGCGACAGTACAGGTGCCGCTGGACGCACGTGATGTGGAGAGTCTCTACGGAGTGTCGTGTCGTGTCACCTACGATGACAAAGCGCTACAGTTTGTGAGTGTCGTGAAGGGCGACCTCCTGGGTACCGCAACGTTGTTTATCGAGGATCACGATACCGCAGGCGAAGTAATCGTCGCGTCGACACTCGAGAGCGACGCCCGACCGGTGAGCGGAAACGGCAATATCGCCGTCCTGACATTCCGCGCACTTGGGGCGGGAACGACACAACTGGACATCGACGAGCTTCAGTTGTTGGGTGGAGAAGGGGGAAAGCAGGAACTTGCGGGCAAGGCGCGTTCCATTCCCGTGCGTGTCGTTGCAGAGCAACCCCGGACAGTCCTTGTTCTTCGCGTGGGATCGCCGACCATGAAAGCCGGCAGCTCCAGCATCGTGCTGGATGCGGTACCAGTCATTGTCGAGGGACGCACCCTGGTCCCAATTCGGGCCGTTGTCGAGTCACTCGGTGGAATAGTCGCCTGGGATGCTGCCAGTCGGACCGTGACCGCATTGCTCGACGGGACCGAACTCAGGCTCGTCATCGGGAAGGCGAGCGCATTGGTGAATGGCGAATCGACACCCATCGACAGCACAAACCCAATGGTGGTGCCTCTGGTCCTGAACAGTCGCACGATGCTCCCCCTGCGCTTCGTCACTGAGAGCCTGGGCGCAGACGTGCTGTGGGATGACTCCACGCAGATGATCACTATCACGTACCCCAAGCCCTGAGCCTTCACGGGTCTGCAAATATGGAAACACTCCCTGTGAACAGGGCGTTTCTCTGTCAGGTCCGGCCGGGCGATGCGCATGAGCCGGCCGTCTGCGTTGTTTCGCCCGCTGAACGGCGTAAACTGTCATAAGGAGTGTCGTATGCCCCGATGGCATGAGGACGATGCAGGTGTTCTCCAAGGCGGTGACAGTAACCTGACCGACTCCGGCCGCGTATACGTGTTGATTTGTATGAGAGTAGTGGCTCTGCTTTGAAAGAGGAGGTTGACGCATCATGGCTCAACAGACGGTAATGATATCGGCGTTCGGTGTGCTGCTGCTGGTGGCTGTCGCCATCTTCATCTGGGTACGCAGGGGCAAGTTCGGCGGCTGGGCCCTGGGGCTCAGCGTGGCGTTTCTGCTCGTCGCGGCCGCTGGGCTGGTGTTCTCGGCGCTGGCAGGTATCTACACCGATTACCTGTTCTTCACCGAGGTCGGCTACCGGCAGGTCTTCTGGACGAGGACACTGGCGAGAGTCTCTGCCTATGTGGTGGGGGCTGTCGTGGCCTACGCCGTCGTATGGGTCGTGACCGGGCTTCCACGCGGCCTGTTCACAGGGATGAACCCGGACGACGCTCATCGCACTTCCCAGACACTCAAGTGGACGCGCATCGCCATCGCCGTTGTCGCGGCCAATTTTGTCGGGCTGGGCGCCAGTGGTCTCAGTCTGCAACTCCTGGCGGCTGTACGCCAGGTGGCCTCGACAGCGTACACCGACCCCATCTTCGGGCACAGCATCAGCTTCTACTTCTTCACCTACCCTGTCGTGCGAGGGCTCCTGGGCATTCTTGCCGGCATCGCCGTCGGTGGTATGGCGGTGATTGGTGCGAGTTTCCTTCTGGCGACTTCCGTTCCGGGTGACGCAGCACTGCGCCGTGGGCTGCGCAACCGTCTGAGCTTCTTCGCAGGCATCATGCTTCTCATCGCGGCTGCAGGAGTCTGGTTCTCGATGTACGGACTCCTGTTCCAGAGCAACGGCGTCGTGTTCGGCGTGAGCAACACAGATCAGGTGGTCCGCATCCCGCTCATCAAGGCGACTGCCGTCGGCATCCTGCTGTGTGGTATCGTGTTTCTGATGGCTTCCTTCAAGCCGCGGCTCGCAAACCCGAAATTCCTCGGCTGGGTTGGCGCCATCACGCTCATCGCCTATATT
>JAPLGH010000084.1 GCA_026390285.1 Caldisericota bacterium | reverse complement strand
GAAGCTGAATTGCAGCGGATCGCGCAACTGAACCCTGAGGAGGCCCGGGCGGTCGTTCTGGACCGGGCTGAGAAGGACACAAGGTCCCGTGTCGCCAAGATGGTAGGCGAGGTCGTGCACGAAGCTCAGCTTCAGGCTGATGCCAAGGCAGCTGAAGTCATCGCTTCGTCTATCCAGAAAATTGCTACCGACTACGTGGGGGAGTCGACGATCAGTGTCGTTCCTCTGCCCTCGGAAGACTGGAAGGGACGTATCATTGGCCGGGAAGGCCGCAATATCAGGGCTTTTGAGACGTTGACCGGAGTGGACCTCCTGATCGATGATACTCCGGAGGCTGTCACTTTGTCGGCGTTCAACCCGATTCGGCGGGAAGTGGCACGGATTGCGCTGGAACGGCTGGTTGTCGACGGGCGGATTCACCCGGCGCACATCGAACAATTCGTCGAGGAAGCAGAACGCCAGATGGACGAGCGAGTTTTCAGCGAGGGGCAGCAGGCCGCGAATCATGTCGGCATTGCTGGCCTTTCTGATGAGATTACTCGCCTGATTGGCCGACTGAAGTATCGCACCAGCTATGGTCAGAATGTCCTCGCGCATTCAGTTGAAGCGGCTTTCATAGCGGCCAACATCGCGTCGGAGTTGAAGCTGCCTGCTGGACCCGCAAAGCGGGCCGGGTTTCTTCACGACATCGGCAAGGCTGTCGACTACGAAGTCGAAGGGCCACACGCCCTCATCGGCGCAGATATCCTGAACAAATCCGGCGAAACTGAAAACATCGTTCATGCTGTCGCTGCACATCACAGCGACGTCCCTATGGAAACTGTTCTTGATGTGATTGTACACGTCGCGGACGCACTCTCCGCGTCTAGACCGGGCGCTCGCCGTGA
Organism: Caldisericota bacterium; assembly: GCA_026390285.1. GTDB lineage: Bacteria > Caldisericota > Caldisericia > Cryosericales > Cryosericaceae > Cryosericum. The sequence goes on along the minus strand of JAPLGH010000084.1, from coordinate 3,316 downwards.
GAGTGTGGAGAGTTACATCAAGCGTCTGGAGAAGCTTGAGTCTATTGCGAACTCGATACCTGGAATCAAGAAGTCCTATGCTATACAGGCGGGGCGCGAGCTCCGAATTCTCGTGGAACCCGATGAAGTTGACGAGTCCCTCGCAGCAAAGATTGCCATGGATGTTGCTCGCAAGGTGGAACTGGAAGTCTCGTACCCTGGGCAGATCAAGGTGACCGTCGTTCGTGAGACCAGATACTCCGATTACGCCAAATAACACTCTCAACGGCCTGGATACTGCATACAAGCTGCCTTTCGAGAAGGATTCTCTCGGTAAACTCCCGGCCACGCCGGGGGTTTACGTCATCCGGGATTCTTCTGACCGAATCATCTATGTCGGTAAGGCGAAGAATCTCCGCAAGAGAGTCGAGTCCTACTTCAGAAATGACCTGAACCCGAAAACAAGATCGATGGTGGGCAATGCCCGGTTCTTCAGTTTCATCACAGCGGGACACGAGGACCAGGCACTGGTGCTCGAATCGAACTTCATAAAGTGCTACAAGCCCCACTACAATGTCCAGCTCGTCGATGGCAAGTCGTATCCCCTGATCGAGTTGACAGGAGAATCTTTTCCGGTCCTCAGGAAGACCCGCCGCGTGACGACGGCCAGGAGTCGCTACTTCGGGCCGTATCCGAAGTCTGGACTGCTGAACCTTGGCCTTGACAGCCTGAGACACGCGTTCCCAGTCAGAACGTGTCATCGGAGAATCGATCCGGCGAAACCCACCAAGCCCTGCCTCGACTTTGACCTGGGGCTCTGCCTGGCGCCGTGTGGGAACAGGTGCACTCATGATGAGTATGCCCAGGTGGTTCAGTACCTGTCGGAGTTTCTGAACGGCAAGATGCGTTCGTTACTGAGGCAGCTCGACAACAGCATGGATCAGGCGTCTCGGTCGCAGCAATACGAGCGGGCGGTACGCTACCGTGACTCCTATGTTGCGCTGAAGGGACTATTTGAGCGGTACGCGGTGTTTGCACCCCGGGCGCGAGACATGGATGTTTTTGCGTTTCATCAACAGGGAAATCTTGTGGCCGTCGTCCGGCAAGCTCTTCGCGAAGGCAGACTGATCGCTTCCACGGAGTTCATCTATGACCTCAAAGGCAAAGAGGCTCTTGATGCAGTCATGCGGGCGGATCTCATCACTGACTTCTACCACCGGTTTCGTGTGGCTGCTCCGACACGGATAGCTGTCGATGCTGTGGGTGCTGAAGCGAGGGTTGTGCACGAGCGACTGCGGGAGACTCTTGGGCCCGCGATTTCTCTGGCGTCGCCACGTTCGACAGAGACTTCGCGCCTCCTGCGCTTTGCCGGTGAGAACGCCGAACAGAAACTGGTTGCCTCAACGCGGGCCAGTGACATATCTGCGCAGCTGTCAGTCTTGAAGGTGGTCCTGGACCTTAAACACCTTCCGGTGCGTATTGAGGGATATGACGTATCGAACATCTCAGGAAAGGACGCTACCGTTTCCATGGTCGTTTTCCTAGCTGGGAAACCGGCAAAGGATCAGTACAGGCTGTTCAACATGCGCTCTCTGGATACGCCGAACGATCCGGCAATGCTGGCAGAGGCTCTTGGGCGGCGCTTCGCTAGGTGGAGTGACATTGCGTTTGGTGATCCTGCAAATCTGGTGCTGATCGACGGCGGGCTCTCACAGTTGGGAGCTGTCTGTACCGTGCGCGATGATGCCGGAGTGGATGTGCCTGTCGTTGGCATCGCCAAGAAGGAAGAACTGCTGTACCGTGAAGGGACACCGGAACCGGTACGGCTGTCGCATGATTCCGGCGCTTTGTTGTTGCTCATGGCAATTCGGGACGAAGCTCATCGCTTCGGAAAGCGGGAGTTTCACAAACGGCACGAACGTCCCCTGAAACACCGTTGATTTCGAAAGGAGACAATATGGACCTCATTGTTCGCCTATTGCTGAACGCTTCGGTTTTCTTGCTGGTCAGTCAGGCCGTCCCCGGCTTCGACGTTGCAACGCTATGGACAGCGCTATGGGCAGCAATCATCTTCGGGTTCGTCAACGCCCTCATTCGCCCGATCCTGCTTGCCATAAGCCTGCCACTCAGCATTCTGAGCCTGGGCTTGTTCACCCTCGTCATCGATGCCGCGGTCATGGCTCTGACGGCGTGGCTGGTCCCAGGTTTTGACGTCCACGGTTTTCTGGCGGCACTCATCGGGTGGGTGCTTGTTTCTTTTGGGAGCATGATTGTTTCATCGCTGCTCAGAGACAAGGGAGGGGAACGGGCATGAGTCCACAGATGCTTGGGGACTTTCATGTCCACACTGTCTTCTCCGGACATGCGTTCTCGACGTTGCAGGAAGTCATTGTTGCGGCACAGGCGCGTGGCCTGAAGTATCTTGCCATCACGGACCACGGTCCTGCGCGTTCGGACGGGCCCAAACTGGACTATTTCAAGAATCTCAACAGGCAGGATACCCTGCGGCAGTTGCCCGGGATTCGGGTACTCATCGGGGTCGAAGCCAACATCATCAATCCCTGGGGTGACCTGGATATGCCCGAAAAGTTGTTGCATGAACTCGACATCGTTATTGCCGGGTTCCACAACTCGACAGGCTATGGAGGATCGTCAGTCTCCGAGAACACGGGAGCCCTCGTCAAAGCTATCGAGAAAAACCGCATAACGGTTGTGGCCCATATTGGCGATCCACGTTTTCCGTATCCCGTTGATCTCGAAGAATCGATTGCTGCCGCAGCAGCGAAGGGAGTGCTTGTCGAGTTGAACCAGTCAGCGCTTCATACGTGGAAGGACGTCAACGTCGCACACTATGAGCGCGTCCTGGAGCTCCTTGGCAAATACCATGCCCCAATCCTGATGAGCTCGGATTCGCACATCTCCTACAGCGTAGGCATTGTGTCGGAGTGTGAGAGACTTCTCGCTGCGCACGACATCGATTCAGCCTCTACGGTCAACTACTCGGAAGAACTGATCCAGCAGTACCTGGTGCCGCAGTCATGAGTGGCGAAGGCATCGCGCGAACGGCTGTCATCGTCAGCGTTCGGAAGCTCGGCGAGATCGTCGATCCCGACCGCCCGGAAGAAACGCGACAATTGGCTGAAGGCCTCGGATTGGAAGTACTTGAGTCCAAGACCTATGTGCAGCGGATCCCTCAGCGTTTCCTGCTTGGCAAGGGGCAGGTCGAAGAGTTGCACGAGTTGCTGCAGGCCCTGAGGGCCGACCTGGTCATTTTTGACTCAGAGCTTACGCCTCTGCAGTATCGCCACATGATCGACCATCTCGAGACCTCCGTCAT
>JAPLGH010000124.1 GCA_026390285.1 Caldisericota bacterium | reverse complement strand
CTTCAACGTCATCTACCTGCTGACGGGCGGTGGACCCAACACTGTCACCTACTACCAGGCGGGCAAGACTGACTTGCTGGTGACGTGGCTGTACAAACTCACGGTGAACACGCGCGACTACAGCTATGCGTCGGCCATCGGCATTTGCGTCTTCATCATCTCCGCCGTCTTCTCGCTCATCGCGTACCGCAACACGAAATCGTACAAGAAAGAGGAGACCTTCCAATGAGCAGACAACCATTCAGGCACGCCAGAGCTCGGCTTGTCGCGGGCAATGGCCTTGCCTATGTCGTGCTCGCCGTGCTCTGTGTCATCTGGCTGGTCCCGGTCGCCTGGCTCATCATCATCTCGTTCAGCAAGGGTGTGGCTGGCATCCCCAACTACTTCTGGCCCAAGTACGGGTTCACGCTGCAGAACTACGTCAAGCTGTTCAAGGATTCTGGCGCAGCGTCCGGGTTCTACTTTCCGCGCTGGTTCCTCAACACGTTTTTCGTGGCGGTCTGCTCCTGCGCCCTCACGGCTGTCATGACCCTCTCCGTCGCGTATGCAGTGTCCCGCATGCGCTTCCGTCTGCGCAAGCCGTACCTGAACGTTGCACTCATACTCGGCATGTTCCCCGGATTCATGTCCATGATCGCCGTGTACTATATCCTGAAAGCAGTCGGCTTGACCAATACGCTGGTGGCGCTCATCCTCGTGTACTCCGGAGGAGCGGGGCTGGGATTCTACGTCGCAAAGGGCTTCTTCGACGCGATCCCGAAAGAAATGGATGAAGCGGCGATGATCGACGGCGCCACGCGGTCACAGATCTTCTGGTGGATCACCGTGCCCCTGTCCAAGCCCGTCATCGTCTACACGATCCTCACCTCGTTCCTCGCTCCGTGGGCTGACTTCATCTTCGTCAACATGATCATGGGCCCCACTGCCTACAAGAACTACACGGTTGCCCTGGGGCTGTTCCGCATGATTGACCGGGAACACATCACGACGTACTTCTCCATGTTCTGCGCAGGCGCTGTGCTCGTGTCGATTCCCATCGTAGCCCTCTTCATCTCCATGCAGAGGTTCTACGTCGAGGGCATCACCGGCGGCTCGGTCAAGGGTTGACGCTGTCGCGTGAGCGTCGCTTTCGGGAAAACCTGATGCCTGCCTGGCTCAGCGATGCTGTCTTCTATGAGGTCTACCCTCAGTCGTTCTGCGATACAAACGCTGACGGGATCGGCGACATCGAGGGTATCACGTCAAAGTTGGACTATGTCCGCGGCCTCGGCTGCAACGCGATCTGGATCAACCCCTGCTTCGTCTCACCGTTCAACGACGGCGGCTATGACATTGCCGACTACCGGACCGTGGCGCCCCGGTACGGGACGAACGAGGACCTGTACCGGCTGTTCGCCAGGGCGCATGCAGCAGGAATACGCGTCCTGCTCGACCTGGTACCGGGCCACACGTCTGATCAGCATCCCTGGTTCCGGCAGAGTGCTCTGCCCACACCCAACGAGTTCACAAACAGGTACATCTGGACGGATAGCGTCTGGAACTGTCCCCGAGACCTCCGCTGCGTAAGCGGGCGGTTCGCCAGGAACGCCAACTACATCGTCAACTTCTTCAGTACCCAACCCGCTCTCAACTACGGCTTCGCGCGGGCGACCGAACCATGGCAGCTCCCTCCCACGCATCCAGATTGCCTGGCGACATGCGCCGCCCTCATGGACATCATGCGCTTCTGGCTTGACCAGGGGTGCGACGGCTTCCGCGTCGACATGGCGGACTATCTGGTCAAGAACGACGATGACAGGGCGGCGACCTCCGTGATATGGCACGAAGTACGGTCAACGCTGGACGCGCACTACCCCGACGCTGCGCTGGTGTCAGAGTGGTCCGACCCGGAGCGGTCGCTGGGTTGCGGCTTCCACGCGGACTTCATCCTGGACCATGAGGATAACTGGTCACATGGGCTGTTCCGGCGCACCGACCCCGCGACGGGCGTACCGACCGCATTCTTCTGCAAGCGTGACGGGGGCGACGTCTCCTTCCTGCTGGACATGTACCAGAGGCAATACCGGGCGTCACGGGAGCACGGCTACATGAGTTTCATCACGGGCAACCACGACACCCCCAGGATGCGTCGCACGCTGGATGAGAGTGAGCTGAAGCTGGCATATGCCTTCCTGTTCACGATGCCTGGTGTTCCGTTCCTGTACTATGGCGACGAGATTGGCATGCGGTATGTGGAGGACCTGGTCAGCAAGGAAGGCGGCTACGAGCGAACTGGGTCGCGGACCCCCATGCAGTGGCACTCCGGACCCAACCTCGGCTTCTCAGAGGCGCCGGCCGACCGCCTGTACCTTCCCGTGGATGCCTCCCCGGGCGCTCCGACGGTAGAAGCACAGGCACGCGACCAGGGGTCGTTGCTGAACACGGTCCGCGACATTCTGCGCCTGCGGCACGCTAATGTGGATCTGCAGGCGGATGCGGCCTTTGACGTCGTGCATGCCGAGAAGGGAGCCTCCCCCTTCATCTATCGACGAGGCCGTCTCCTGCTCGCGGTGAACCCGCTTGCCCGGGCAGCCGCAGCGCCGGTGGATATGACGGGAACCGTCCTCATGGCACTTGGGGACCCTCCGCGATGTTCGGCAGGGGAGACCACCATGGCCCCACAGTCGTTTGTCATCGTCCGCGCGTAAGGTCATCCATGAAGCGGTGCCAGACCCTGACCGCAGTCCTGCTGGTATACATGCTGCTCCTGCCTGGGTGCAGCAGCCGCTACGCATATGAGCAGCCACTCAATATCATCGACGACGACGTTCGCACGTGGTATGAGATCTTCGTCCCGTCGTTCGAGGACAGCAATGGCGATGGCACCGGCGACCTTGCGGGACTGACGTCCAGGCTTGACTACCTCAACGACGGTCATGGCGGAGGCTTGGGCATCACCGGCATCTGGCTCATGCCAATCATGCCCTCTCCCTCGTACCACAAGTACGATGTCACGGACTATAAGAATGTCGACCCATCCTACGGTACCCTAGGCGATCTCGAGCAACTGGCTACGGAGTGTCACAAGAGAGGCATACGCCTCATCATCGACTATGAGTTCAACCACACCTCCAGCCAGCACCCATGGTTCCTGTCGGCGACACAGGCCATCCGTGACAATCCGGACAACCCTGGATCCAACCCGTACCTGGCCTACTACAACTTCGTTCACGGCACGCCGGCCTCAAGTGGATATGCGCCGGTCGGCACGACGGGCTGGTACTACGAGGCGGAGTTCACGTCGTCCATGCCCGACCTGAATCTGGACAACACAGCCGTGTGCGCGGAACTCGAGAAGTCTGCGCAGTTCTGGCTTGGTCTGGGTGTTGACGGGTTCCGCCTTGATGCCGTGCAGACGTACTATGGCACCACGAGTTCGGGAGACATCGACAGGAACATTGCACTGATCGACTGGTTCACTGGCGTCTGCCAGTCGGTCGACCCGGACGCGTACATCGTCGGAGAGGTGTGGAGCAATGCCACGACGATTGCCGACTACTACCGCAGCGACGCCACCAGCTTCTTCGCGTTCCCGTTTGCCCAGGCGACCGGTATCATTGCGTCGACCCTGAATGGCTCAGGTACGGATGCAAATGCACAAGGGTTCTGCAAGCTGATGGTGGCGTGGCAGAAAATGTTGCAGGATGCCGACCCCGATGCTGTCGACGCGCCATTCATCAGCAATCATGACACGGCGCGCGCGGCGGGCTTCTTCTCCGGAGATCTCCAGAAGACGAAGATGGCCGCCGGCCTCTACCTCACCATGAGCGGAGGTCCGTTTGTCTACTATGGTG